>JALVSV010000457.1:0-18315 GCA_027024125.1 Methylothermaceae bacterium
CTCCTTCTTTGAGGTCAAAAAGGATTCAGCACTCAGCAGTTGCGCACAGACACGCACAAATTCGACTAATTCGGCAAATGCAGTTTCATCTTCCTCTCCTTCGACCGCCGGATCAAGCTGGGAAATCTGGGTAAAATCCCGCAAAATCTCCTGACCTTGTTTGGGCAGGGACCTTGCCCCCATCAGCCCAAATCCGTACAAAAAACCACGACACCAATGTGCCAGTGCCTCGGCTCGGATGGCCAGAGCAGTTTCATCATCAGGAAGGAGAGGATAAAATTTGAATTGTTCGTCCATCAAAGCCTTGCCCGTGGCCACAAAAAGGCCATCCAAAAGAACGATACAACTTTCACTGACATTTCCCAAAGTATCCCGTAAAACTTCCAAACCCCAAGAGGTCTTTAGATCGGGACAGGCACTCAAGATTCCGGCAATGGCGCCATGGACTTCCGCAGCTGAACTGGTAACACCGGAAACTGTCAAAGCAATGTCGAGTTCGTGATAAAAAGTACTCGGATCTTCCATCGAATGAGGCCTGTGTTTCACAAAATCCTATGCTACCATTCTTATCAATCAGGTTGGAAAATCCACTGTGAATGAAATAACCGATCCTGAAACAGCCTTAACGCAACTCAGTAAAACAATCGATCAGCTCACCGAGCTGTGTCTTCGGCTTTCCCGTGAAAATCAACAATTGAAGGCCAAACAGGCTGCTTTGAAGGCAGATCAAGAGCACTATATTTCCCAAACCCGTGGTGCGAGAGAAAAAGTAGCAACGATGCTTGATCGCCTGCAATCCCTCAATCAAAAATCGTGAACAGTTCCACCACAGATGTTGTCACAGTAAAAATTCTTGGCCGGGAATTCAGATTGCGTTGCCAGCCCGAAGAACGAGATGGCCTTATTGCTGCCAGCCATTATCTGGATCAGGAGATGAGAAGTATCCGGGACGTTGGTACTATCATCGGTATGGAAAGAATCGCCATTATGGCAGCTCTGAACATAGCCCATAAACTGATTCAGACGAAGGCAAGCCAGGAGGACATGCAGTCCAGGTTGACTCAACGTCTCCTACAGATCAACGAAACCGTCGTCAGTACTCTTGCTGCATCGGAAAAGGCTGACATCGACTAGCCAAATCCTGGATTTGGTATACAATTGAAGTTAAGTATCCCCTGCAGCGTGCGAAGCATCCTGGGGTTATCTCTTGAGCCTAATTCAAAACCCAGGGGGTGGAAGATTGGCGAAGGTGTGCAGGTCCACCATAGAGTGGAAAGCCTGATTCGTCACTGAAGCCCCCACTTGAACCCTTCGGTTCAAGAGCAAAGGGCTGCTACGGCGCAGGTGGGGGATACGTTTCTGACCTCTTCACTTCATTCATCAAATGAATGCTTCTCATAACCGTTACTGGTTGCTGAAATCCGAGCCGTCTGCATTCAGTATCGACGACTTGGCCAACTGCCCGGAACAAACCACTCATTGGGATGGGGTACGTAACTACCAGGCACGCAATATGCTTAGGGATCAAATGAAACCGGGTGATCAGGCATTTTTCTATCATTCCAACTGCAGACAACCAGGGATCGTGGGTCTCATGGAAATCGTCCGGGAAGGCTACCCCGATCACACTGCATTCGATCCTAAAAGTAATTATTACGATCCCAGAAGTTCACAGGAAAGCCCGCGCTGGTACATGGTGGATGTACGTTTGATCACAAAATTCAGACGACCGGTGCCATTGGCGGAGCTAAAAAAACATCCTCAACTCGAAGGGTTGCTGCTGCTCAGGAAGGGTAATCGGCTTTCCATCTTACCTGTCTCTCCAGATCACTGGGATTTCATCCTCTCCCTGGCCAACTCGGCAAACACTCACTAGCAATATGGTCCCAGATATTGGTAGCAGGACTCCGTCATCTATTCTGGACGAGGCAGGTGGTCTGCTTCGAAAAACGCCGTGAATACCTCCCTGTAGGCTCCGCGCCGGCCTCCCTGCCGGCGAGGCTTTCGAATCACACCACCCGCCTCTTCAATCAACCCTTTACGTGTTTAAATGACGCGGTCCTAGGTATTGGTAGGCTCTGCATTGCCAAACTCAACCGTTGGCGGCTATCATCGACGGTTTATTACATTGACTGGAGACTAAAATGAGCTCAGCAGACGATCTAAAAAGAAAAGCGGCCGAGGCAGCCATGGACTATGTCCGTGGTATACCGATCTTAGGGGTGGGCACCGGATCGACTGTCAATCATTTCATCGATTTCCTGGCTGATATCAAAGCAGACATCGAAGGAGCAGTTTCAAGTTCTGAATGCAGTACCGAGCGTTTGAAAAAACTGGGAATACCTGTACTCGATCTCAACGCAGTGGGAGACATTGAAATTTATGTCGATGGAGCAGATGAAATCAATCCACGTCTGCAGCTCATCAAGGGGGGAGGCGGTGCTTTGACCCGGGAGAAAATCATTGCAGCTGCCAGCCGCAAGTTCGTCTGTATCGCTGACGAGGGAAAATACGTGGATGTTCTGGGACGTTTTCCCTTGCCGGTGGAAGTCATCCCCATGGCGCGCAGCTACGTCGCCAGACAAATGGTAAAGCTAGGTGGACAACCCGAGTGGCGCGAAGGCTTCATCACCGACAACGGCAATGAAATCCTAGATGTCCATAATCTGGAAATCATGCAACCTATTGAAATGGAACAGACCATCAACAACATACCCGGGGTCGTCACTGTGGGGATTTTTGCCTTACGTCCGGCTGATGTGGTCCTGCTCGGGACTTCGGAAGGAGTCAAAACCATTACCCTTTGATCTGAATATGATCGTCGATCACTGGCAACACCATGAAAACAGGTGTTGCCAGAAGTCGGTTTTATAGCCCATTTTTGGCTGGAGCAGGAATGGGAATCGCAGGGTTGGTCCCTGCGGGACTTCCCATCCTGATCTCCAGCTCCCTCCCTGTCTTTTCCTCCAGCTTCTGTCTGAGCTTGTCGAACGCTTCCTTAAGTGATCTTTCCATGACCACGACATTACCCATGGAAACAATGATCCGGGTCAATTGTGGAATTTTGGTCTGCCCTGCTGCAATCAGATATACGGGCTGAACATAGAGTACAGAATGCCCCACAGGAAGAACGATGATTCTGCCCCGTTTGACCTGAGAGCCCATCTGGTTCCACAGGGTAAAGGCTGCCGAGATCTCAGGGTTCTGGTCGATCAGGGCATCGATCTGAGCCGGGCCATCCACTTGGACCTCTTTCTTGAAGCGATACACCACGATCTCTGGACGGTATGCACCCTCGATCAGATCACGCACTCCTGCGATGGCCAGGGATATCAAATTGTCACGTCCTATGGGTGTAAGAGGACTGATCTGGACGAATGGTTGCAGGTGGGGGTGGGATTTTTCCACCAGTTTTACAGTCAGGTAATAAGGCAGTTTGGGCACATCCTTGACCTTCGCGAATTCCCAGGTGTCTGCCTGCTGATAGAAAAGCTCGGGTTCTCGCTGATGATACTTGGCGAAGATCTCCATCTGCAGACGGAAAAAATCGCGTGGATAACGCAGCTGAGCCTGAAGTACCCGAGGCATAGTATTTATGTTACGGAAAAGCCCCGGGAAGGCCCTGTCATAGGCACGAATGATGGGATCCTTGGGATCTGCAATATAAAAATCCACGTGTCCATCATAGGCATCCACGACAATTTTGACCGAATTGCGAATGTAGTTGATCTCCAGCTGGCTTTCGCTTTGTCCGCTGTTTGGCAAAACCGTAGGTTTGGACACCGGATACCAGTCAGTGATCGTATAGGCATCCATGATCCAATAAATCCTGTCTGCAGTCACCACGGAATAAGGATCGTTGTCCAGAATCAAAAACGGGGTCAGTTCACGGACCCTTTGTACGATATTCCGGTAAAGTCTGAGGTGGCTATCTTCCTCGATATTGATCGAAAAGAAGATTTTGGGGTCCTGGAACCGTACCGCTGCAATCAGTTTCCTGAACAGCGATTTGATCTCCACTCCTCCGCCACCATGAAACCTTTGTTTACCCAAGGGGGTGGAAGGCAGTTCCGCGATTTCAAGCCGATTGGGAACGAAGATATAAGTCAGATTTTCCTGCCCATAATAGATATCCGGGGTAGCAATATGGAAACCAACCGGTGAATATAGATTCAGATCGCGGATGAACCATTCCATCGGCCGGTCCCCTTCCTGTGCAGCGGGTGTCATCGCCACACCAAATCCATGGGTATAACGCAGATGCTGGTTCTCCCAGGTTTCGGCTGCTGCCGGTGGAAGATTGGCCAAATTCAACTCACGAGTGGCCAGATTGACCTGTTGGACCCTGCCATTGACAAGATAACGGGCCACGTCGACCGGGGAAAACCGGAAATAGGGTCGTAAACCCTGCAGTTGCTGATAGACGTCATGGAGAAAATTCTCATCCCATACCGGAATATTGGTGAGATACGCTTCCGCCTCTTTGCCTATATCCTCCTCAGGTGTCAGGCTCACCTGGAAATCCACTGTGCTGGTCTTGTCTATATCATACGCGGCCAACGTCGCTTCAATGTTGCTTTTCATGAAGCGGCCTTCAGTGGTCACAGGATTAGCCTTGACGATGTACTGCTCCAGCAGTGCAGGGATGGCTTTGATATGACGCAATCCCAGAGCGGTCACAAACACTGCGGTGAATGATAAACCCAAAGTCACCATCAACTTGTTGCGGTTGTTCGCGTAGGTGATAAAACTGATTGCCGCAGCCAGGAAAGACAGGATGGACAACCAGATCAATGGCAGGATGTAACGAATTTCCACGAATCCGGGACCAAAAAACACCGGTTCATGGTCGTCCACATAGAGCAGAGAATAGCGATCAAGCATGAAGCCCCAAGTGACGATCAGTACGGTCAATAACGCCAAAATGGTGAGATGTACCCTGGCTCCATCTGGGAATTCCTGCTTTGGCCCACCAATAACCTTGTGTTCCACCCAGTAAAGGACACCGATGGCAACGAAAAGTATGGAGAAGACTGCCAGAAGTCCTTTCTGCAACATCAGGAAAATCGGCAAACGGAAGATATAGAAGGAGATATCATGTCCATAGAAAGGATCTTCGACCCCAGCGCCGGGGCCGAAGAAGAATACCAAGGCAGATTCCCATTGCTGGAAGAAGGGTGCGGCCAGAATAATTGCCATGACCAGTGAAAGGGGAGTATACACTTCCATTGCACCAGTCTGGAATCTATGAACCACGCCTTTTGCAGATGCTTTTCGGTCGCGTATCCCCAGATAACTGGAAGCAATCCAGAAATTGGCAAAGAACAGGGCGAAGAAGAACAGGGCGACTCCACCGGAAAGAATGAACCGGTAAAGCAGGCGTAACCAGAAATAACCGCCAAAACCTAGAGAGTTAAACCACCAGAGATCAATCAGGAAGTGGCTCAGCAAGATACCTATCGTCAGCGCCAAAATCGCAAGCGCAAGGATGCCGCTACCAAGCAATATGCTCAGTCTTTTCCAGTTAGCCATAAATGAACCTTGTTGTTGTCTACGCGTTATCCCAAGGAGAAGTAAGATAATACGTCACTGCTGTGGAAACAAGGACAACCCACCTGGTGGGAAGATAAATCGGCTGTAGCCAGGGCAGGATAACGTGAGTGTGATAGGGATCTTGGAGGGTGGAGGTGGGGAAGGGCATTCCCCACCGTGTCAGGCAAGACGAAATGATTCAGTGGACGTGGCCGTGCGCCAATTCCTCTTCGGTGGCGTTGCGGATTTCGGTGATATCCACAGAAAAATGCAATGTTTGGCCTGCGAGAGGATGATTTCCATCTACCACAACTTCATCCCCTTCAACCTTGACTACAGTAAGAATCTGCATTCCATTAGGGGTTTGAGCCTGAAATTGCATCCCTGGCTCGATCTTGTCCACACCCTCGAATGCATTACGGGGTACAGATTGGATCAGCGATTCATTACGCTCTCCGTAAGCTTCTTCGGGTGCCACTTCGACCTCGAGGTGCTCACCGCTGTCTTTACCCTCAAGGGCTTTCTCCAAGCCGGAGATGATGTTCCCGGCGCCGTGTAGATAGGTCAGAGGATCACGTCCTTCGGAGCTGTCTATGATCTCGCCGGCGTCGTTTTTCAACGTATAGTGAAATGAAACAACTTTATTTTCAGAAATCTGCATATAGGGAAACCTTTGGGACTCTACTAGTGTAAAAATCGCATCATACCCTTACCAATGTAAAAACCCAAAATATTTTTCCAACAGTTGTTGCCTGCTACGCATTCGACATGTTTGTTCATAAGTGTGTGGACAACCACCCTGTAATAGGGTGGATAAACTTTTCCCCCAATTCATCCACAGCTTTCCCGCTCTCATCCCCAATGTTACAGACAAAATCATAATCAAATAACCCATTGATAATAAATAGGAAATAGGGTTACCCACATCATTCCGATCGATTAACAATAAATATATTTCTTTCTCTTAAACAAAGAGATTATAGAAACCTACGGTGAATGATCGTGTCTCCACCCCAAAAATCAGCGTACCGAACCAACACCTGGACGAAATCGCGTCCGGACAATGGACGTCTCGGACTTGATTTCATTTCTGCTACGATGAAGTGCTCCCGCAAGGCTGTATAATGTTTGTCCACACCAGTCTCTGACAAGAAACGGAAATATGGATTTCAATCAGACATTCGATGTCATCATTGTGGGCGGGGGGCATGCCGGTACCGAGGCTGCTTTGGCGGCAGCCCGACATGGCAGCAAAACGCTACTATTGACCCAAAATATCGAAACACTCGGGCAGATGAGCTGCAATCCGGCCATCGGCGGAATCGGCAAAGGGCATCTGGTCAAAGAGATCGATGCCCTTGGTGGCCTGATGGCGAGAGCGGCCGACCGTTCCGGTATCCAGTTTCGAATTCTCAATGCGTCCAAGGGTCCCGCAGTACGGGCAACCCGGGCACAGGCGGACCGGGCTCTGTACCGACAGGTGGTACGGAACGCCCTAGAGACCCAAGAAAATCTCTGTCTGTTTCAACAGACTGTGTCCGACCTGGTGGTGGAAAACCATCGGGCAGCCGGAGTCATCACTCAGATGGGCCTTACCTTCAAAGCGCGTACCGTAGTTTTGACTGTGGGAACCTTTTTGGGTGGAGTGATCCATATTGGCCAGACCAATTATCAGGGAGGTAGAGCCGGAGACGGTCCATGCAATTCCCTGGCCCAACGCTTGCGGGAGTTGAATTTTCAAGTCGGACGATTGAAGACCGGCACACCACCCAGACTGGACAGCCGTAGCCTAAATTATTCTGTCATGTCGGAACAACCGGGAGATAGTCCCACCCCTGTGTTTTCTTTCCTAGGTAAAGTGGAAGAACATCCTCATCAGGTTTCGTGCCATATCACCCGAACCAATCCCAGGACTCATGAGATCATTCACCAGGGTTTGGACCGTTCGCCGATGTTCACAGGTGCTATCGAAGGCACAGGCCCCCGTTATTGTCCTTCCATTGAAGACAAAGTTGTCCGTTTTTCACACCGTGACTCTCATCAGATTTTTGTCGAACCGGAGGGATTGAATACCCATGAGGTCTATCCCAATGGGATATCCACCAGTTTACCCTTTGACATCCAGCTGGCATTCATTCGATCGGTTGCAGGATTTGAGAAGGCTCACATCACCCGTCCAGGTTACGCCATCGAATATGATTATTTTGACCCAAGAGGGCTGAAACCCAGTCTGGAAACCAAAGCCATGGAAAACCTGTTCTTTGCTGGACAAATCAATGGTACCACTGGCTATGAGGAAGCTGCCGCTCAGGGATTGATTGCTGGCCTGAACGCTTCCCTGAAGGCTCAGGACGAGGCGCCCTGGTGGCCAAAACGCCACGAGGCCTACATTGGAGTCATGATTGATGATTTGATCACTCGCGGGACTTCTGAACCTTATCGCATGTTCACCAGTCGAGCCGAGTACCGGTTGTATCTACGTGAGGACAACGCCGATTTACGTTTGACGGAGATTGGACGCCGACTTGGACTGGTCGATGACCAACGTTGGCGGCGTTTCACAGCAAAACAAGAGGCGATCAATCGACTGCAAGAGACTTTCGACAGGACCTGGATTCAGCCAAGCAGTCCAGCAGCTGACCGGTTGGCCTGCACTCTTAAAACGCCGTTACAGCGTGAGGCAAACTTGTTGGAACTGCTTCGTCGTCCCGAAATGGATATCGATTCCTTGTTAAATCTCAACTTGATCGGAATTGAGGGTTTGGAACGGGACGTGATCGAACAAGTGGAGATCCAAACCAAGTATGCTGGTTATATTGAGCGGCAAAAAACCGAAATTGAGCGTACTCGGCGCTACGAACGTTTGTCCTTGCCAGATTCGTTGGATTATTCCAATGTGGTTGGGCTGTCCCAGGAAGTCCGCGAGAAACTTGCTATCCTGAGACCTGCAACTTTGGGGCAGGCAGCACGAATCCCTGGAATAACGCCGGCTGCGATATCACTGTTGTTGGTTCATTTGAAAAAGAAAAGTGCTTGATGTCACATACCTTGTTGAAAGAGGGAATCATTTCCCTCGGTCTGGAAGCCGATCCGGAAAAGATCGGCAAGATTGAATTGCTTTATCGCAGCCTGCAGCGATGGAATCAGGTTTTCAACCTTACGAAGATTGAAAACGAAACGGATTTCGCCACCAAACACGTTCTCGACAGTCTCTCCGTCCACCCTTATCTTGCCGGTAATCGTATCTTGGACGTGGGTACCGGAGCTGGATTTCCCGGGATTCCTTTGGCGATTTTTTTTCCAAAACTGAACTTTGTACTCCTGGATTCTGTGGGCAAGAAAATCCGTTTCGTACAGCAAATGTTGCTGGAACTGGATTTGCCGAATGTCGAGGCGGCCCATATCCGAGTCGAACACTATGCAGCCAGGGCTGGATTCGATACCATCGTTACCCGGGCGTTTGCCGAAGCTGAAACTGGTTTTTCCCAATGCCACCATCTGCTTGCCCCGGGGGGGAAATTTTTGGCGATGAAGGGACGATATCCTGATGCCGAGTTGGATATCATGGATAGGTTACCTCATCGAATCATTGCTCTTTCTGTTCCCGGACTTGAAGCCAAACGTCATCTGATTGAAATCACCAAACTTTAAACATTAATGAGTAAAATCATCGCGATTGCCAACCAGAAGGGAGGTGTTGGTAAGACTACCACCAGTGTCAATCTTGCCGCCTGCCTGGCTTTGACCAAACGTAAAGTCCTGCTGATTGACATCGATCCCCAGGGTAATGCCACCATGGGTTGTGGAGCAGACAAACATGAAATAGAACTGACCTGCTGTGATCTGCTACTCGAGGAAGCCCAGGCCGAGGTTGTCGTGGTTTCATGTGGGGATTTGAATTTCGACCTGATTCCAGGTAACGCGGATTTGACTGCTGCAGAAGTGGGGCTGATTCAGTCTCCACGGCGTGAACGACATCTGGCAGATGCTTTGGCAATGATCAAGAATCGATATGATTATGTGTTGATTGACTGTCCACCGTCACTCAATATGCTGACTTTGAATGCGCTTGTGGCTGCAGATAGTCTGTTAATCCCCATGCAGTGTGAATATTACGCCCTGGAAGGGTTGTCCGCTTTGATGGAAACGGTTACCAATATCCAGAAGACGGTCAATCCCAGGCTTACTTTGGAAGGTTTGCTGCGCACTATGTACGATCCTCGCAGCCGTTTGACTAAAGAGGTTTCAGAACAATTACAGAAACATTTTGGATCCAAGTTACTACGAACCTGCATTCCCCGAAATATCCGCTTGGCCGAGGCGCCAAGTCACGGGCTACCGGTGATTCACTATGACAAATCATCCCGTGGAGCATTGGCTTATCTGGCCTTGGCCGGGGAAATCGTCGGCCGTAACGAGAAGGAGTGACACGCTGTGGCAACTAAAAAACGTGGTCTTGGCAGGGGACTGAATGCCTTATTGGGGGACGTTGAGATTCAGGAGGCACAAGCAGTGTCTCAGACTTTGCCTCTCGATCAGATTGAACCCGGTCGCTTTCAACCGCGCCGAGACATCGATTTGCAAAGTCTGCAGGAACTGGCAGATTCAATCAAGGCCCATGGAGTCGTTCAACCTGTCGTGGTCCGCGCCAAGGCGAGCGGAGACTATGAACTCGTTGCAGGTGAAAGGCGTTGGCGAGCTTCCAGGCTTGCGGGATTGGTCGAGATACCTGTTGTCATTCGTGATGTCGATGATCGTACCGCTCTGGCAATGGCACTGATCGAGAACATTCAGCGTGAGGATCTCAATCCTCTTGAGCAGGCCGAAGCTTTGCGCCGCTTGTTGGAAGATTTCGAGATGACTCACCAACAACTGGCTGAATCGGTGGGCAAATCTCGGACCACTGTCACCAATTTCCTGAGATTGTTGGATCTGCAGCCAGAGGTCAAACATTTACTTGAAACTGGAAGGATTGAGATGGGGCATGCCCGCGCTCTTTTGGGTTTGGTTGGCGAAAAGCAGGTTGAAGTGGCTCTCAAAGTAGCTGATGGGAAACTCACTGTTCGAGATACCGAGTTATTGGTCAAAAAAATACAAAATCAAGTTTCCCAGCGCACTCGACCCAAACTGGATCCTGATGTAAGCCATTTGCAAGAACGACTGAGTACTTTGCTGGGAGCCAGGGTGACGATTCGCCATGGCAAGAGTGGCAAAGGCAGGGTCCTCATAGATTACAATGACCTGGATCAGTTGGAAGGTCTTCTACAGCGTTTTGAAAGTAAATGAAAGCTGACTACTGGCACATGGAGTCGATGAATCTGCTCTATCTATGTGCGAAGCCAGCAGGACAACGTCATTTAAACGCGTAAAGGAAGGGGCGGGTGGTCTGCTTCGAAAGCCTCGCCGGCAGGGAGGCGGGCGTGGAGCCTACAGGGGCGAGCCCGGACCGAAAGTCCAGTGAACTTTCGCAGACGGGTGAGCGCCCAAACAGGGAAGTTTGGGCAGGGCTTTCTTGCGCAGCAGGACTGCACAGCAAGAAAGTATTCACGGCGTTTTTCGAAGCAGACCACCTGCCCCGGCTTGAATAGATGACGGAGCCCTGGCCAAGCCAGTGATCAAGCTTGATTTTGTCCAGCCCGGCCTATAGAATCACGGCCTTGTGCGTGTTGAGAAGACCATGACCATGAATGTCGCTGCTGCAGTTGGCAGGATTCTCTACGTGCAGGCGACGGTGCTGGTAGTGATTTTCATTGGAGCATGGTTTTTGTTCGGCTGGCAAGTGGCGAGATCAGCTGGATTTGGGGGATTGATCGCCTTGATTCCCAATGCTTACTTTGCACTTAAAATCAGTCGTGACCGAAGTAAGGATCCCCGGGGAATCATGCGTGGCTTTTATGTGGGCGAGGTGGTCAAGCTGGTCCTGACCGCTGTCCTGTTCGTGCTGGTCTTCCGTCTGCCGGATATCAGGTTTGTACCTTTGTTTGCGAGTTTCATGGCAGTGTTGGGCGTCTTCTGGTTTGCCCTCCTGCTGGATAAGAATACGATGTGAGGAGCCATGGCTGCTAAGAGTCCTACCGAGTATATCGTTCATCATCTGACCCCTCTTCACGTGGGTGAAGGGTTTTGGACCCTTCACCTGGATACGTTGTTTTTTTCTGCCGTTTTGGGCCTGGCCTTCATTCTGACTTTCAAGTACGCAGCAGAACGGGCCACTTCCGGAGTACCCGGACCCATTCAGAACTTTGCGGAGATGTTGGTGGAGTTCGTCGATGGGCAGGTGAAAGACACCTTTCACGGCCGTAACGAACTGATAGCTCCATTGGCGCTGACGATTTTTTGCTGGGTGTTTCTGATGAATGCCATGGATCTGCTTCCGGTGGATCTTCTTCCTGTCATCGCTGCCCTGGAGGGGACCCCCTATTTGCGTGTGGTTCCCAGCACGGATCTCAACGCTACCTTTGCCATGTCGATCAGCGTGTTTTTTCTGATCCTGTATTACAGCTTCAAGGTCAAGGGGCCCTGGGAATTTGCCAAGGATATACTGCTGCATCCCTTTGGCGTATGGTTCATTCCTTTCAATCTTCTGCTACGCCTGGTTGAGGAACTTGCCAAACCCATTTCGCTGGCCTTGCGACTTTTTGGCAACTTGTATGCCGGGGAGTTGATTTTCATCTTGATCGCTCTGATGCCTTGGTATCTACAGCCATTGCTGAGTTTTCCCTGGGCGATCTTTCATCTTCTGATAATCACTTTGCAGGCTTTCATTTTCATGGTGCTGACCATCGTCTATTTGAGCATGGCGCACGCCTCACATTAACCGCTTGACAATTTTTTACTTTACAACACGAAGGAGGAAATGATGGAAAACTTGGCTTTGATCGCAGATATACAAGGTTTGACCGCTATTGCTGTAGGGTTGGTTCTGGGAATGGGTGCGCTGGGAACCGCCATAGGTTTCGGGCTTTTGGGCGGCAAGTTTCTGGAAGGGGCAGCTCGTCAACCGGAAATGGTGCCCATGTTGCAGGTAAAAATGTTTATCGTCGCAGGCCTATTGGACGCGGTGACCATGATCGGTGTCGGTATGGCCCTGTTCTTCACTTTTGCAAATCCATTCCTGGCGCCTGTCACCGGCGGTTAAGACGAGCGTTTCCATCTGAAACAGGTAGTCATGGGAAATGAACGATTTTCAACGAATGAACGAGGCAAGGGTTTGTGAGTATTAACATTACCCTCCTGGGGCAAATGATTACATTTGCGCTTCTGGTGTGGTTCACCATGAAGTATGTGTGGCCGCCCCTGATGGAAGCACTGGAGGAGCGCAAGAAAAAGATTGCTGAGGGTCTGGCTGCCGCTGAACGCGGTAAGCACGAGATGGAACTGGCAGAACAGAGAGCCAAGGTGGTACTGCACGAAGCCAAGGAACAGGCCAGCGACCTGATCAACACGGCTCAGAAACGTGCCAATGAAATGATCGAGGATGCCAAGGAAGCTGCTCGACAGGAAGGTGAACGAATGATTTCCGTTGCCAAAGCGGAAATAGAACAAGAGGTACAACGGGCCAAGGAAGGGTTGCGTGAACAGGTGGCTCAATTGGTGGTGACTGCGGCTCAACAGATACTCCAGGAAGAGGTCGATGAGGCAAAGCATCGTGAAATTCTTGAGGATGTGAGCAAACAACTGGAACATACGTCATGAGTGAATTGACGACGTTGGCAAGACCCTATGCCGAAGCAGTGTTCAAGCTCGCGGTAGAGAAGGGTACTTTGCAGAAATGGTCCACCATGTTGGAATTCCTCGCTGTTGCCATGAGTGACAGGGAACTGTCATGGATGGCACAAAATCCCAACGTACCCAAAGAAGAATTCATAAGGGTGCTGCTAGATGTCGGCAAGGGCTATATTGACCGGGAAGGCGAGAATTTCATCAGACTGCTGGTACACAATGGTCGCATCAATCTGGTACCTCAAATCAAGGATTTGTTTGAATCCTACCGTGCCGAGAAAGAAGGGTATGTGGATGTCGAAGTGACCACTGCCTATCCCTTAAGTGAACAGGACCGGAAAAAGTTGATCTCGTCCCTGGAAGCCAGTCTTGGCAAGAAGATACGCTTGCAGGAGGAGCTGGATAGGGGGCTGATTGGTGGTGTGATTATTCGCGCCGGAGACAAGGTGATCGACGGGTCGCTACAAGGTCGTTTGGAACGTATGGCAAAAAGACTCTACAGCTAGAGTGAGAAAAGAATTATGCAACTGAATCCATCAGAAATCAGTGATCTGATCAAAGAAAAAATCAAGGAATTTGAAGGGGGCCTGGAGGCGCGTACCGAAGGAACCATCGTCGCTCTGACTGATGGGATCGTGCGTATCCACGGTTTGGAAGATGTCATGCATGGGGAAATGCTTGAATTTCCTGGCGATACTTTCGGCATGGCTTTGAACCTGGAGCGTGATTCAGTCGGTGCGGTGGTCATGGGCGCTTATGAGCATTTGGCCGAAGGCGATGCAGTCAAATGTACCGGAAAGATTTTCCAGGTACCCGTTGGAGAAGCCATGTTGGGTCGGGTGGTGGATGCGCTGGGTCGGCCTATCGATGGCAAGGGACCTATTGAAACCGAACAATTTTCACCCATCGAAAAGATCGCTCCTGGGGTGATCGCCCGCCAGTCCGTAGATCAACCGCTACAGACCGGTCTCAAATCTATCGATGCCATGATTCCTATCGGACGGGGCCAGCGTGAGCTGATCATTGGTGACCGTCAGACCGGTAAGACAGCCATCGCTATCGACACCATCATCAATCAAAAGGGTAGTGGGGTTAAGTGTATCTATGTGGCAGTCGGGCAGAAACAGTCCACGGTTGCCAACATTGTGCGTAAGCTTGAAGAACATGGTGCCATGGAATTTACCACGGTGGTTGCAGCAACCGCTGCAGAATCTGCCGCACTACAGTTCATTGCGCCTTATTCGGGTTGTTCCATGGGAGAGTACTATCGAGATCGTGGGGAAGATGCCCTGATCATCTATGACGATCTGACCAAGCAGGCCTGGGCCTACCGCCAGGTTTCGCTGTTGCTCCGTCGCCCACCAGGACGAGAAGCATATCCCGGGGATGTGTTTTATCTACACTCCCGCCTGTTGGAGCGAGCAGCTCGCATCAATGCAGAGGAAGTGGAAAAGTTGACGGATGGTAAGGTCAAAGGTAGAACCGGATCTTTGACTGCACTTCCCATCATTGAAACTCAGGCAGGTGACGTCTCGGCTTTCGTGCCCACCAACGTGATTTCCATCACCGATGGTCAGATCTACCTTGAATCCGACCTGTTCAATGCCGGTATCCGGCCAGCGGTCAATCCCGGTATTTCGGTTTCGCGTGTAGGGGGAGCTGCACAAACCAAAATCATCAAAAAACTGGGCGGAGGGATCAGGCTTGACCTGGCTCAATACCGTGAATTGGCGGCTTTCGCACAATTTGCCTCCGATCTGGACGAAGCGACCCGCAAGCAGATCGAGCGTGGCCAAAGGGTGACCGAACTGCTCAAGCAACCGCAATTCAGACCCATGTCGGTGGCAGAGCAGGCTGTGTCGCTGTTTGCTGCCAACGAAGGATATCTCGACGATATTCCCGTGAACAAAATTCAGGACTTCGAGGCGGCCCTGCAGGATTTCATGAAGTCCGAATACGGTGATTTCTTGAGTGAAATCAACGAGAAATGCGACTTCAACGATGAAATCGCAGCCAAACTGCGAGAAGCCATCGAAAAGTTCAAATCCACCCACACCTGGTAAGGGATCATGGCAGTAGGGAAAGAGATCCGCACCCAGATCGCGAGTATCAAGAATACTCAGAAGATCACCAAGGCAATGGAGATGGTAGCCGCCAGTAAGATGCGAAAGACCCAGGAGCGCATGCAGGCAACCAGGCCCTATGCGCAGCATATACGGCAGATCATCCATCATCTGGCTCATGCTCATCCCGAATACCGACACCCCTATCTGGAACTCAGGGAAGGAAAACGCACCGGTATCATTCTGGTGTCCACTGACCGGGGCCTTTGCGGTGGCCTTAACGCCAATCTGTTCCGTGGTCTCATCAAACGGATGAAAGAGTTGGAGGCCAATGGTCATAACCTGGAACTGAGTGTGATGGGGCAAAAGGGTGTTTCCTTTTTTTCAGGCGTCGGCGCTAACATAGTTGCCCAGGCAACCCAGATGGGAGACACACCACATCTGGAGGACGTCATTGGCGTGGTCAAAGTCATGTTGGACAGATACGATGCCGGAGAATTGGACGAAATTCATCTGGTTTTCAATGAGTTCATCAATACCATGACTCAGAAGCCGGTGATTCAGAAGGTCCTGCCCATCGAAGTGGAAGAGGAAGAAGAAGCGCTGAAACATCACTGGGACTACATTTATGAGCCGGAGGCGACAGAGGTTCTGGACCAACTGATGATGCGGTACATAGAATCGGTGGTCTATCAGGCCGTGGTCGAGAACAAGGCCTGCGAACAGGCTGCACGTATGGTGGCTATGAAAAGCGCTTCCGACAATGCAGGGAAATTCATTGATGAACTGCAACTGCTCTACAACAAGGCTCGTCAGGCTGCGATAACGCAGGAAATCTCGGAAATCGTTTCCGGGGCCGCGGCCATCCAATAAGCGAAAGACAAACAATTTGACTCCAAGAGGAATAAAACATGAGTTCGGGTAAGATCGTTCAAATCATCGGCGCGGTGGTCGACGTCGAATTTCCCCGCGAGTCCCTGCCCAAGGTTTTCCATGCCCTGAAGGTAGACGATGCCGGTTTGATCCTGGAAGTCCAACAACAATTGGGAGACGGGGTGGTTCGTACAGTGGCCATGGGTAGCACCGATGGCATTCGCCGCGAGATGACCGTGACCAATACCGAGGCCCCCATCTCTGTTCCCGTTGGTACTGAAACCTTGGGACGGATCATGAATGTGTTGGGTCAACCGATCGATGAGAAAGGCGACATTGGTGAGAAGGACCGCTGGCCCATTCATCGGAAGCCACCCAGCTACGAGGAGCAATCACCTGCGACCGAATTGCTGGAAACGGGAATCAAGGTGATCGATTTGATCTGTCCTTTCGCCAAGGGCGGTAAAGTTGGCCTGTTCGGCGGTGCCGGAGTGGGCAAGACTGTCAACATGATGGAGTTGATCCGTAATATCGCGATTGAACATGCCGGCTATTCCGTATTCGCGGGTGTAGGGGAACGGACCCGTGAGGGGAATGACTTCTATCATGAAATGAAGGAATCCAACGTCCTCGACAAGGTGGCGCTGGTGTATGGGCAGATGAACGAACCTCCTGGAAACCGTCTCCGGGTGGCTCTGACGGGACTCACCATCGCCGAGAATTTCCGTGAGGAAGGACGGGACGTGTTGTTATTTATCGACAACATCTATCGTTATACCCTGGCGGGTACCGAAGTGTCGGCATTGCTGGGCAGAATGCCATCGGCGGTGGGATATCAACCAACTCTGGCCGAAGAAATGGGTATCCTGCAAGAGCGTATCACCTCCACCAAGACCGGATCCATCACCTCTATTCAGGCGGTCTACGTACCTGCTGATGACTTGACCGATCCATCCCCTGCCACCACCTTTGCTCACTTGGATGCGACCGTCGTGTTGTCAAGGCAGATCGCCGAATTGGGTATCTATCCTGCTGTGGATCCCCTTGATTCCACCAGTCGGCAACTTGATCCCTTGGTGATCGGGCACGAGCATTATGAAGTGGCACGAAGCGTACAGTCCACTCTACAGCGTTACAAAGAACTTCGAGACATCATTGCCATTCTGGGAATGGATGAACTGTCAGAGGAAGACAAGTTGACCGTTTCCAGAGCCCGTAAGATCCAGCGTTTCCTTTCGCAGCCTTTCTTCGTTGCGGAAGTGTTCACCGGATCACCCGGAAAATATGTTCCTCTCAAGGAAACCATTCGTGGTTTCAAGGGAATCGTAGACGGGGAATTTGACGATATTCCGGAGCAGGCCTTTTACATGGTGGGAACCATCGACGAAGCCCTTGAAAAGGCCAAGAAAATTGCAGCTTAGGGGTAGTCAGCTATGGCAATGATGATTCATGTGAATATCGTCAGCGCAGAGGAGGAAATCTACTCAGGACAGGCGGAGATGGTATTTGCTCCCGCAGAGCTTGGCGAAGTGGGTATCGCTCCTCGTCACGCGCCTTTTCTTTCGCGTTTGGTGCCCGGTGAAGTCCGGGTGAAAGTGAGCGCCAATGAAGAGTTGCCATTCTACGTCTCCGGTGGTTTACTCGAAGTGCAGCCTCATATCGTTACGGTATTGGCGGACACAGCGCTTCGTGCCAAGGACATTGACGAGGCAGCAGCCCTCGAAGCCAAAAAGAGAGCCGAGGAAGCAATCAAGGATCGCTCTGGAAAAATTGATTATGCCAAGGCCCAGGCAGAGCTGGTGGAAGCCATTCGGCAGTTGCAAATCCTTGAACGCATCAAGAAAAACAAGGGACGGTTTGAAAAATAGCCAGCTTGTAATGGGTAGTTGCCTGGCCGTTAAAAAACACTGAACTCACCGTAGAGACCAGTAAGGATCAGAGATCTCTGCGGTGAAATATTGCGGCATTCCTGGTTCCGTGTTCATTGTCTCCAGGGTTGTGTTGGCCGGCCTCTATCATGGATGCACGATAGCGTGAAATGACGTTGTGGGCTCAGGATAGCTTACCAACATTTTTCACCTTTATTCATTCCTATGATTTCCAGATTGCATGGGAATGAAGATCA
>JALVSV010000457.1:18325-19135 GCA_027024125.1 Methylothermaceae bacterium
CAACTAGACTTCAAAAATCAAAACTCAATGAAATCCATGAATTTTGCCAATATTGTGATTCTCGCAGCAGGTCAGGGAACACGGATGCGTTCCGATCTACCCAAGGTGCTTCATTGCCTGGGTGGGAAGCCACTTTTGCAACACGTCTATGAATTGGCCATCGGTCTGTCTCCGCAGACGCTTACCATTGTCTATGGCCATGGGGGAGACAGAGTCAAAAACCTTTTCCCGAACTGGCAGGCCCGATGGGTCGAGCAGGCACAACAACTGGGTACCGGCCATGCTGTTCAGCAGGCACTTCCTTATCTCGATGACGGACTGGTATTGATTTTGTATGGTGACGTACCCTTGCTCAGACCCCAGACCCTGGAAAACTTGCTGGATGTCAGCCAGGAGGGGGTGGGTCTTCTCACTGTTCAGCTGGATAATCCAACGGGGTATGGACGAATAATACGTGATCGACAGGGAAGGGTCGTTCGAATCGTGGAAGAGAAAGATGCGAATGAACAGGAAAGAAAGATCCGTGAAGTCAATACCGGTATTCTGTCCGTTCCCGCCCGTTCCCTTCGTTCATGGTTGGATCGTCTTGACAATGACAACGCCCAGGGAGAGTTCTATCTCACCGACATCATTGCCATGGCTGTGGAAGATGGAATGGATGTCAGAACCACCAAAGCGGAGCCGGATGAAGTGGCTGGTATCAATGATAAGAGGCAGTTGGCACAGCTGGAAAGGGTGTTCCAGCAGCGCCAGGCCGATGCATTGATGGCACAGGGAGTCACCCTCCGGGATCCCACGCGTATCGATGTG
>JALVSV010000457.1:19145-25163 GCA_027024125.1 Methylothermaceae bacterium
CGGGGAGACATGCAGGTGATTGGCAAAGATGTGGACATCGATGTCAACGTGATTTTTGAAGGTCATGTTCAATTGGGTTCCCGGGTGAAAATAGGTCCGGGGGTGGTGATCAGGGATGCGGAGATCGGCGATGACGTTGAAATTCTGGCCTACAGCGTGATCGATGATGTTCGGATAGGAACGGGCTGTCGGATTGGTCCTTTTGCCCGCTTGCGCCCCCAGACGGTGCTAGATGAGGAAGTGCATATAGGAAATTTCGTTGAAATAAAGAAATCGATGGTTGGCCAGGGTTCCAAGATCAATCATTTGAGTTATATCGGCGACAGCGAGATTGGGAGCAGGGTGAACATCGGTGCCGGTACGATTACCTGCAATTACGACGGTGTGAACAAATTCAAGACAATCATTGAAGATGAAGCGTTCATCGGTTCTGATACCCAACTGGTGGCACCTGTCAAAGTCGGGAGTGGCGCGACGATCGGTGCTGGTTCCACGATTACTCGTGATGCACCGGCAGGGCGACTGACGCTCAGTCGAGGCAAGCAGGTAACCATCGAGGGTTGGCAACGTCCACAAAAGAAAACTGGTTAGAGGCGAAACATCATGTGCGGTATTGTCGGAGCAGTGGCCCAAAGAAATGTCGTTCCCATTCTGATCGAGGGGCTGCGAAGGTTGGAATACAGAGGGTATGACTCAGCGGGAGTCGCGGTACTGCAACATGGGGAACTCCGACGTCGCCGCAAGCAGGGTAAGGTGGCCGAGCTTGAAGAGGCGATAGCACAGGATCCTATAGAAGGCCGGGTGGGTATTGCCCATACACGCTGGGCCACTCATGGCGTTCCTAGTGAACAAAATGCCCATCCCCATATCTGCAAAGGGAGTGTGGCCCTGGTCCACAATGGAATCATCGAAAATCATGAAACGCTTCGGGACGAACAGACTTCCCTCGGCCATGACTTTACCTCTGAAACAGATACCGAGGTCATCGTCCATGCTATTTATGATCAGTTTCAAGCTACCGGTTCCCTTCTGCAAGCTGTGCAGCGTACGACTGAGCAGCTCGATGGAGCCTACGCTCTGGGGGTGATAAGTACCTCCCAACCTGAGACATTGGTTGCTTGCCGACGTGGCAGCCCTCTGGTAGTGGGTTTGGGGATTGGTGAATATTTCATTGCTTCTGACATAGCCGCTTTGTTGCCGGTCACCCAAAGGTTCATCTTCCTTGATGATGGAGACATTGCTGAGCTAACCCCCAAGGGAGTGAGAATCTTCGATGAGCATGGCAACGAAGTGGAAAGGGAAATCAAAGAAAGCGAGGTACATCTGGATGCCGTTGAGCGGGGTGAATACCGCCATTATATGCTCAAGGAGATCTTTGAGCAGCCCCGGGCCATTGCCGAAACGCTGGAAGGCCGTTTCAATGGTCTCAAACTGCTGGAAAACGCTTTTGGTACCAATGCAGCCGATATTTTCGACCAGATCAGGGCAGTCCAGATTCTTGCCTGCGGCACCAGTTATCATGCCGGATTAGTGGCACGCTACTGGTTGGAGTCGTTGACTGGAATTCCCTGCAATGTAGAAGTGGCCAGTGAATATCGCTATCGTAATCCGGTGTTGTTACCTGACACTTTGGTGGTCACCATATCCCAGTCGGGAGAGACGGCCGATACCCTGGCGGCCCTGCAAGAGGCCAAACGTCTGGGCGCGTTCCATTCTTTGTCCATCTGCAACGTCCAGGAAAGCTCCCTGGTACGTGAATCTGATCTGGTTCTATTGACCCGGGCGGGACCTGAAATCGGTGTGGCTTCCACCAAGGCCTTTACCACTCAACTGGTGGCTTTGATGATGCTGACGATCGCCTTGGGTCGGCGCCATGGAATGGACAGGGTGACTGAAAAACGCATCGCTTCCCAGTTGTTTTCCTTACCGGCCAGGATGGAGGATGTACTCGAATTGAACGATCAAATCAAGGCATTTTCCGAACGCTTTGCCGACAAACAGCATGCACTGTTTCTGGGACGCGGTAGTCACTATCCCATCGCCATGGAGGGGGCTCTGAAACTCAAGGAAATTTCTTACATCCATGCCGAAGCCTATCCTGCAGGTGAACTCAAACATGGTCCACTGGCCTTGGTGGATGCGGAAATGCCAGTGATTGCGGTCGCGCCCAACAATTCCTTGTTGGAGAAGCTGAAATCCAATTTGCAGGAGGTCAAGGCGCGTGGGGGAGAATTGATCGTCTTCGCCGATGAAACCCTGGATGTGACGCCCGATGAGAACACCCATGTCTTGACCGTGACGCCTAGTGAGAACGAAATGTCCCCGGTGATCTTTACCGTGCCACTACAGCTGCTTGCCTATCATGTGGCGGTGATCAAGGGAACCGATGTAGATCAGCCCCGAAATCTGGCCAAGTCTGTGACCGTGGAGTGAAACCGCACTCATTTCATTTGGCACTATAACTCAGATATCCGGTGGGATCGCACCAATGCCAAGTCCTCTTCGACATACCTGAGTATGGCCTCTAATAAAACTTCTCGAGGGAAGGAATTTTTGTTTAGGACCGCTGCGCTAATAAAGGGATGACTTCTGGCAATCGGTACCGCAATCGCCATATGGTCCGCATTGATATAACCCAATATGGTGCCTCCCGGGATAATCTGGTCGTAGAAAATGAGCTGGCCGTCGTTGCGGGAATCAATCTGACTTAACAGGTTATAGCTGTACTTCAGGCCGGAAGAGATATGATCCGGGTCCGGATAGGCAACCAGTGAATAATAGCGGATGGAATCTGGAAGCTGATGATTTGCCATCCACCTTTGACGTACCGCGGGCTTAAGACTTTCTAGTGCACCTTCGTCGCCGGCATCACACTTGGCTCCCGGAATATGCGTCAACATATTTATGGTTGATTGAGAGGTGTCGTTCGCCAGTGGAGAGCCACCAACTGCACCTGCAACCGTCACGACTGCTACGACACTGGCTTGCAATTCCGGATAGGCCGTTAGCGCTTCCATGATATCTGCAGCCCCCTTGGAATACCCAATCAATACCAGGGGCCTTGGGTTTTCAGTATCTACCAGACGCGCAATACCGTCGCGTATTATATCGGCATTGCGCGCGCTGCTGGACAGCGCTTCCACTTCGAGTACACTTGCAGCATAACCAAATTTGGCGATGTGAGTTAATGCGTTTACCTTTGTATTCACAAAATTCCTCAGGCATGTCCAGCCAAGTCCAGGTACTACGACAACCCTAATGGGTATACGACTCTTGCCAAGATTGACAGGGCGTCCGGGAGCGGGGGGTTCATCTGATAGCCTAACCAGCGCTTCGTCACATGGCCGGTAATCAGGCAAGTCCTTTCCCCGCTTGTCAGTGATAGCGCAAACGATCTCCCTGAAACGCGCTCGTCCATCGAGGCCGCCGGTTTTGGCAAACGGCGTCATAATCATTGGCGGGGTATCTGTGGAATATTTTGTCAACGGATCCTGGGTACAGCCGGTTAAGACCAGAAACATGGTTGCAACCAAAACTGAAAAAATCATTTGCTGCAGCAACGGAAATGGAAAAGTGTATGCTCTGGATGCGAGGGGTTTCAACATGGCCGCATCATTCTCAATAGGATAATCCCTTTCACTTCCTTAGCATCCCCTGCTCTGCTATAGGGATTTCCTGATTACTCTGGATTAGTGCGTGTTGCTGTGTTCGCATAGGATTGTCATTTATCGTCGAAAGGAATTTAACAATGAACTGGTATCTAAAGGTTCTAAAGAAATATGCTGTGTTCAGGGGACGGGCGAGGCGGAAGGAATACTGGTATTTCTTCCTGTTCAATCTGTTGATCAGTATCGGCTTGGCTGTTGTAGACAATCTCACCGGGACGCTTGATCCTGAAACCGGTGTGGGATTGTTGAGTGGCCTCTATGGATTTGCTGTGATCATCCCAGGTCTGGCGGTCACGGTTCGGAGACTACATGATACCGACCGAAGTGGTTGGTGGTTTTTAATTTCGTTGATTCCTCTGGTTGGAGCGATTGTCCTGCTTGTATTCATGTTACTGGACAGTACGCCAGGAGAGAACCGGTTCGGACCCAATCCAAAAAATGATCGTCCCCAATTTGGGGGCTGAAGGTGCCAGATTATCGGCAATTATCGGCAGTAGCTCAAGCCTCTATTCGAGCTGCGGCTATACTTTCTTATCAGAAACTGTTTTTCTGAATGATCAGGAGAGGCGATGATGAGACAAGGGTATTGGATGATTTTGGGCGGGATAGTATTTCTGTTGGTGTTGGCCCCCTTGGCATGGGCAGATGAAGAAGAAGAGGAGAAGGGTACACCTGAAATAGAATATCTGCCCGTGAAGCCCAAACTGGTTGTCAATCTAGCTGGGCGTCGCCATTACCTGAGTACGAATGTGCAACTGATGATCAAGGGAGATGACAATCTCGAACGAATCCAAAAGCACATACCCCTGATCCGTCATTCCCTGATTATGCTTTTCAGCAATCTCCCGCCCGATCAGGTTGCAGATATCAACGAACGCGAGAAATTACGGGAGTCTGCACTCAACGATATTCGCAAGTTGCTCGATCAATATTCTGACAGCGATGGCTTAAAGGATATCTTCTTTACCGAATTTTTGGTTCAATGAAGCGGTCATCGCCAACCGGAATACTCAAGGAGCCAAGATATGCCCTATTTTCGAGTTGAAACCAATATCGAGTTGGATCGATCCAAGATAGACAACCTGTTGTCTCTAGCATCGCAGAAGTTGGCGCAGGAGTTGGGGAAACCTGAACGCTATGTCATGGTACAGTTGAAATCAGGCGAGGCACTGATGTTCGACGGGAACAAGGAACCGGCGGCTTACGTGGAATTGAAAAGTATCGGCCTTCCTGAAACCCAGACACAACCTCTGGCCCAATCCATCTGTGGATTCCTGCAACAGGAACTCGGTATTCCCCCGGACCGGGTGTATATCGAATTCATCGACATCCCACGCAAGTTCTGGGGCTGGAACAACAGTACTTTTTGAATCTCAACGCAGAGCGCAGAGATGTTAAAGACTACTTCTCTGCGCCTCTGCGGTGAGTTCTCTTGATCTTTCACGGTACCTGTGAGGTGAGTCCGCGGTCAATGCCAGCCGCTGTATTGCTTGGTCAGATCGCCCTTGAAGCCGCTCGAGCTGCGCTTGCCTCCCTGGCTGCGGCGCATGTTGATGGCGGCGCCGGCGGCGCCGGCGATGTTTTCCGGGGTCAGGCCGCCCCGCAGCCGGGCCGATTTGACCACTAGATCGGTATGGGGGGTGATGTCAAGTTCCACCACCTGATTACTGGTGACGACCGCCTCCAGAAGCTTGCCGTTGGGTAGTTTGGCTCGCAGTAACACTGGATAAGCGGCACTGGCTGGAATCTTGATACGAAAATCCCCGTCTTCCTGTAATTTCACTGTGGCAAGACGGCGTTCGTTTTTGTCAACAGCCTCGATGGTGGCTTGCTTGACCGGGCCATGGTCGTCGAAGACCCCTCCTTCGATCATGGCAGGCTGGGTGCGGTCAGAGCCGCTGGAGGTCGATTCCTGGCTGCAGCCGGTCAACAACAGGGCTGATATGAAGATCAATAGGGTGATATGCATCTTTTCCTCCAAGTCTACTTGTTTTGACTCTTTTTCTGCTGTCGCTTTTCGTAAGCGCGCAGTTGCTCAGGCGTCGCTTTGGTCTGATAGCGGGCCTTCCATTCTTCATAGGGCATGCCGTAGATCATTTCTCTGGCCTGATCGTAATCCAGGCTCATACCACGGGACTGTGCTTCGGCCATCAGCCATTTGGCCAGACAATTGCGGCAGAAGTCGGCAGTGATCATCAGGTCGATATTCTGGACCTCTGTATGCGTCTGTAAATGCTGGACCAGCCTGCGGAATGTAGCAGCCTCGATTTCGGTCAGTATTTCGCTGTTTGACATAGTTTTGGGACACAAAAGGTTAAGGAAAGGGATGGTTCCCGCTTGCATAGCAGGA
>JALVSV010000458.1 GCA_027024125.1 Methylothermaceae bacterium
CAGCCAGGCCATTTTGGAGCGCCTGGGGCCTGATGGACAATTGGTCGCTCTGGACCAGGATCCAGGGGCCATTGATTCTGTCGAGGCCAGCACTCTTGCCACCGACCCTCGCTTCAAACTGGTCCATGCAAATTTCAGAGAGCTGGCCAAGGTGGCGTGCGATCTGGACATATCGGGGAAGGTCGACGGTATCCTCATGGACCTTGGTGTATCGTCACCGCAACTGGACGACCCCAGTCGAGGGTTTGCGTTCCTGCACGAAGGTCCCTTGGATATGCGTATGAATCCCGGTGAAGGAATTTCAGTAGCGGATTGGTTGGCTACTGCTGGAGAGAAGGAGATTGCCGACGTGATCTGGCGTTACGGGGAAGAACGCTATTCCAGACGTATCGCCAGAGCGATCGTCTCAACTCGCGCCATCCGACCGCTACGGTCCACCCGGCAACTTGCAGAATTGATCGAAATGAGTGTTCCCAGGCGTGACCGCCACAAACATCCTGCCACCCGCACTTTTCAGGCATTGAGGATCCATGTCAATCGTGAGCTGGAGGCTCTGGAGCAGGCGCTTGATCAGGCTGTGGAGGTACTGGCGCTTGGGGGGCGGATGGTCGTCATTGCCTTCCATTCCCTGGAGGACCGGATCGTAAAGCGTTTCATCCGCCGGGAGGCGCAGGGCGGGCCACTTCCCAAAGGGTTGCCGTTAGTGGAGAAGGAGAGAAATCTTCGCTTGGCGGTGAAAGGTAAGAAGCGCCCAGATTCTTTGGAGGTTGCCCGCAATCCCCGTGCCCGGAGCGCGATCCTGCGTGTAGCCGAACGTCTATGAACAGGGAGGTTCTGGCCCTGACAGGGTTGGCACTGCTGGTGACCGCGACTGCGCTTGCCGTGGTTTATGGGAAATATCGTCACCGCATGTTGTTCAACGAGCAGCGGCGACTCGAACGGGTCCTGGACGCTCTGGAAGTGGAATGGGAACAGTTGTTGATCGAGGAACACGCACTGGCGGATCCGGCGTTGATTGAACGCTTGGCGCGTCTACGCCTGGATATGGTCGTTCCCAGAACCGAAGAAATCGTTTATTTGACAGTCCCACAGTGACAAATGAATCACCGAGATAGAACATCTCCCGGCATGACGTCCCTCTGGAGGAGAAGACTCCTGGTGGCCATGTTTGCCGTGCTGCTGACCGGATTGATGGTTCGTTCCTTTTATATACAGGTGTGGAGCTGTGACTTCCTCCAGGACCGGGGGGAGCGGCAGCAGACCCGGGAAGTGACCCTGCCTGCCCATCGTGGGCGGCTGCTCGACCGTGAAGGGATGCCATTGGCAATCAGCGCCCCGGTGCAGGCGGTTTGTATCAATCCGCGTCATTTTTATCCCAACGAAGTACAGTTGCGCCGACTGGCCGGTCTTCTGGACAGGAGTCCACGCCAGCTGACCCGTCTGATCGAGTCCCATCGCCAGCGGGCCTTCCTGTATCTCAAGAGGCAGGTGCCCCCGAGCGTTGCCGACGAGATTGCCCGGCTGGATCTTGAGGGGTTGTTTTTCAGGCGCGAGTTCAGACGATACTATCCGATGGCAGAGGTCAGTGCCCATCTTCTGGGGTTTACCGATATCGACCAGCATGGACAGGAAGGACTGGAGCGGCGCTTCGAGGCCCAGCTGCTGGGCGTTGCCGGAAAGGTTCGGGTCATCCAGGATCGGCGTGGCCGGGTGATTGAACAACTGGATACCGTTCAGCCGCCAAGACCCGGACACGACATTCGTTTGAGCGTCGACCGCAGATTGCAATATTGGGCTTATCTGGAGCTCAAGCGGGCGGTTTCCGAGCATCAGGCCAAAGGGGGGATGCTGGTGCTGCTCGATGCCCATACAGGTGAAGTGCTGGCCATGGCCAACCAGCCGACCTTCAATCCCAATGTGCGTCCCCACCGTTCCGGTTCAGGAGCCTTCCGTAACCGTGTTGTGGTCGACAGCTTCGAACCGGGTTCCACCCTCAAACCTGTTGCCATGGCATGCGCCCTCAAGACCGGTGCCGTGCGGGACAAACTGATCGTCGACACCCATCCTGGCTGGATGAGAGTCGGCCGGCAACGGGTGCGGGATCACCGCGACTATGGGGTGCTGGATTTGGCAGGCATCCTGATGCATTCCAGCAACGTGGGTATCACCCAGGTGGCCCTCAGGATGAGCCCCAGGACCTTTCACGATTGCCTTGAGCAGTTTGGAATCGCAAGCCCCACGGGAATCGGATTTCCAGGGGAAACCACCGGGAAACTGGATCCCCCGGAAGGCTGGGGGCGGTTCGAGCAGGCAGCCATGGCATTCGGTTATGGCCTGACTGTGTCCACGCTGCAACTGGCCCGGGCCTATACCGCGTTTGCCGATGATGGCATGCTGCACAGCGTGACTCTCCTTCCCCGCAACCACGATGACAGGGCAACCAGGGTGTTGCCGGCGACCGTTGCGCGCAACATCCGCCACATGCTGGAAGGCGTCGTCAGCAGGAAGGGCACGGCCTGGCAGGCGCGGGTATCCGGATATCGGGTGGCTGGAAAGACCGGGACAGTCAAGGTCGCGATTGCCGGGGGATATGCCAAACATCGTTACCGCGCCCTGTTTGTCGGCATGGCGCCTGCCAGTGAACCACGACTGGTGATGGCGGTTGTGATCGATGAGCCCCGCGGCAAGGTCTATTACGGTGGGCAGGTGGCCGCACCGGTCTTTTCCCGGGTGATGGGTCTGGCGTTACGGCTTCTGGGTGTGCCTCCGGACGATATCCGGGGACACGAGCCGGCGGTGCTGGTGAAAGCCGATGGGGGCCTGGGCTGATGCGACTTCGTGACCTGTTGCCAGGATGCGATCTTGGGACCGAAATTTCCGGTCTGGCCGACAATTCGACCGAAGTTCGCCGGGGAGATTTATTTTTTGCCCTGGAAGGATCACGCAGTCACGGCCTGGCCTTTTCCCGGCAGGCCGAAGCCGGAGGAGCGGCAGCGATCGTCTTTGACCCCAAGGAGGGCGGGGCTCCTCAAGATTTGACCATCCCCTGTGTGGCAG
>JALVSV010000459.1 GCA_027024125.1 Methylothermaceae bacterium
GTCCGGTTCCTCATCAAGACCTTTTTGATAGCATTGGACCGCTTGTTGCCAGTGCCCCTGCTGTTGATGTCGTTGCCCCGATTGCATGATGGCGTGGAGGAATTTGCGCTGCAGGCGAGCGCGCAAGGGAAATGACCAGGTGGAATCGGGTTGCTGGGCCAGAAACGGCCCGTGGTAAAGGGCCAGGGCCTGTTCGAGGCGGTCGGAAGCCTGGTGGGTTTACGCCAACGACCGTTGGAAGGCCCACACATCCACCCAGCAACGATCAGGATTGTAGGTGATGTGGCCCCACTCAGTTCGATCGTGTCCTTATCGTCCAAAAGTTGGCGCAGCCGCTTCACGTTGACGCGTACCACCTGATAACCGGCCTCACCTTCTACATCCAGGCACATACGATCATCCCAGCGGTATCTTCGCTCGGGTCGAGATGCTGTGGACCGGTGACACCCACTTCGACGATCTCAACTTCCATCAATTCTGTATACGTTTTAATGACATGAATCTGGGGTTCAGCACAGGGCCTCGTCATTTAAACACGTAAAGGATTGAATGAAGGGACAGGTGGTCTGCTTCGAAAGCCTCGCCGGCAGGGAGGCCGGCGTGGAACCTACAAGGGCGAGCCCCGACCGGAAGTCCAGTGAACTTTCGCAGCCGGGCGAGCGCCCAAACAGGGAAGTTTGGGCAGGACTTTCTTGCGCAGCAGGACTGCGCAGCAAGAAAGTATTCACGGCGTTTTTCGAAGCAGACCACCTGTCCCGGCTTGAATAGATGACGGAGCCCTGGGGTTCAGCATTTTCCGTCTTGCAGCAAGGTGGGCACAGGCAGATAATGACTATTTATCCCTCCTGATTACAGAGGTGAGCCATGGCCGGATTCAACGTGGCCCGAGAGGCCGATCTTTCTATAGGGGAGATGAAACAGGTTCAAGCCGGCCAGACCGCGATATTGCTGGTTCGACTCGAGGATGGATTCCATGCCGTGGGTGCTTTGTGTAGCCATTACGAAGCCCCCTTGGCCGCAGGTGCCCTGTGTAATGATAGAGTGATCTGCCCCTGGCATCACGCCTGTTTCAGTGTCCGCAGCGGGGAACAACTGGATCCACCAGGCCTTGACGGGATACCGGTTTATCCGGTCCGGGTTGTCAATGGTGAGGTTTGGGTGGAGATTCCCGAACAACCTGCCAAAATTTTCCCCTCTGGACGCAATTCAAAAGATTCACGTTCCTGTGTCGTGATGGGGGGAGGTTGTGCCGGTGCCTATGCCGTCGAGGCGCTACGGGCCAATGGTTTCGGCGGTCAAGTCATCTGGATCACCGGAGAAGAGTTTCCACCGGTCGATCGCCCTCTGCTGAGCAAAGGATTCCTCAGTGGTGAAGCATCCGAACAGTGGATCCCGCTACGCGATCCCGGATTCTACTCGGCCCGCGATATCGAAGTAAGGCGGGAGAGCTGGGTGACTCACCTGGATGCTGGTAAAAGGACAGTCTTGCTGGATGATGGTCATACCCTCAATTATGACACTGCCATTCTGGCGACTGGCGCCGTTGCCCGCTCGCTACCGGTGCCTGGGGTGGAATTGGAAGGTATTTTCAACCTTCATTCCCTGGACGATTCCAAGAAATTGCGAGATGCCGTCAAATCTGCAAGCAAGGCTGTGGTGGTGGGGGCCGGGTTCATTGGCATGGAAGTCGCGCAGAGTCTGCGTAAACATCAACTGGAAGTGACGGTGATCGGGCCTGAAGCAATTCCCTTCGAACGGGTCCTGGGCCCTGAGATCGGTGAATTGGTCCGTGGTCTCCACGAAGAAAACGGCGTCCTCTTCAGGTTAGGCCACACGATCTCAGCTTTCGAGGGAGACGGAAAGGTCCAACAGGTTCGTCTGGATGATGATAGCGTGCTGGAGGCCGATCTTGTGGTAGTTGGCATCGGTGTGCGACCTGCCACCGATTTCATTGTCGGTGTGGAGAGACAGGCCGACGGCAGCTTGATGGTGGATGCCACCATGAAGGTTACCGATGACCTCTATGCCGTCGGTGATCTGGCACGTTTTCCCGACTGGAGAACCGGCAAGCTGATCAGGGTCGAGCATTGGCGGGTCGCAGCCCAGCACGGTCGGATTGCAGGTGCCAATGTGGCGGGAAAAGATCATTCCTACCGTGGGGTGCCTTATTTCTGGACCCGTCAGTTTGGTCAAACCCTACACTATATCGGTCATGCCGAAGATTGGGATGAGATTCGTTTCAATGGAGATCCGAAGGCTAGGAAATTCATTGCCTATTACCTCAAAGCCGGTAAGGTTCATGCGGTTGCAGGAATGGAACGAGAACAAGAACTGGCGGAGCTGGAGGAAAGAATGAGGCGCCGGGGTTTGCTGGAAGTGAACTCAGAGTAGCCAAGTTTGCAGCTGATTTGTTGAATAGATCGTCATATCGACCCGGTGACTGCTCACATCAAGTCCTTGGTCTCGCTACATCGATCGGTTATGCTTCGCTCCTTAGTCGAATCTCCAATGGCAGGATAGACCATGCCGGATCTATTCCAACAAGAGATCTCTTACCTGGTTTGGAGATCCAAATACCGCGCCGAGAATGAGACGAATCTATCGGATACCTGGCGCCGGGTGGCCAAAGCGGTAGCCAGTGTAGAGGGCGATGCCAAAGTTTGGGCAGGACGTTTCTACGAGTTGCTGGAAGGTTTCAAGTTTCTTCCCGGCGGCCGTATTCTAGCTGGGGCAGGGCTGGAGAAGCAGGTCACTTTGTTCAACTGCTTTGCCATGGGGTTGATCGAAGATTCCCTCGATGGGATCTTCGAGGCGCTCAAGCAAGGGGCCCTGACGATGCAACAGGGAGGCGGGGTTGGATACGACTTTTCCACCTTGCGCCCTCGCGGCAGCATTGCCAGGACCGTGGGAGGTATCGCTTCCGGTCCGGTCTCCTTCATGCACATCTGGGATGTGACCTGCGAAGTCCTTTTGTCCACCGGCAGCCGCCGGGGGGCGATGATGGCCACCTTGCGTTGCGATCACCCCGATATCCTCGAATTCATCGAT
>JALVSV010000460.1 GCA_027024125.1 Methylothermaceae bacterium
CTGCGCCAAACGTGCGCTGTTGGCATTGGATCTCCATCGGCAACGCCATGCCATGATCGCAACCACACCACCCCAACACATGTATGGCCTGGAGACTTCGGTCATCTGGCCTTTGTGCTCCAGGCTGGTATTGACCAACCAAAGACCCTTCTATCCGGAAGATATCCGCCGCGCCATAGCGCAAAGCAGGCGATCTGTCGTACTCGTCTCCACTCCCCTGCACCTCAAGGCATGCCTGGACAGCCCGGGAGCCTGGCACAATATCGCCGCCATTCTTTCCTCCACGGCCCCGCTGGATCCGGAAATCGCCAGCGAACTGGAACGGGCGACGGGAGCGCCGGTCGTGGAACTGTATGGCAGCACAGAAACGCTGTCGTTTGCCTGGCGACGCCCGACACAGGACCCGCATTGGCATACCTATGCCGGTGTGAAACTTTCCTGCCGCGACGACCTGACAGTACTGACAGCCCCGTGGTTGGCCGAGCCAGTCGAACTGCCGGACCTCTTCCTGCCAATCGACGAAAGGAGGTTCCAATCCCTGGGGAGACAGAGTGACCTGATCAAGATTGCCGGCAAGCGGCAATCACTGACGGAATTGAATCGCCTGCTCCTCTCCATCGATGGGGTCAACGACGGTTGCTTCTACTTGACCGATCATGGCAGAGTCGGTGCAGTGGTGGTCACTCAGCGGGGACGGGGTGAAATTCGCCAGGCGTTGCGCCGGCATGTGGACCCGGTCTTCCTGCCCAGGCCGCTTTATTTCGTAGCCACTATCCCCCGCAACGAAACCGGGAAAATCGTCAGGTCCGAACTAAATGCCCTGCTGGAGACTTTGAGCCACAGGTCCTGATCTGATGCCACAAGTCATCCTGGGCTTCTATGCCATGGATGGCCTGGGCCGCCTGAATCCCTGACAGAGCCGCGCCATAGACCCCCCCACCAGGAGAACTCCAATGACCGGCCAGATAGAGTCCTTCGACCGGGGTTTTCGCCCCAGGCCGCCCCGGGCCCACCTGTCTCGGCTTCGCCGCCCAACCGTAAGCCGCCCCCTGATGATTCAGGGTATAACGCTCCATGGTCCTGGGTGTACCTGCTTCACTGAAGATCAGGCCACGCTTCAGTCCGGGCATCCAACGCTGAGCCTGCTCCAACAGCCTGGATTTGTATTCCTCCTTATGAGCGCGCCATGAAGACGATGAGCTATAGGATGCAAGGGTGGTCAGCATCAAACCATGGGTATCCTCTGGAGCAAGCGAGGGATCCGTATGGGTGGGGATTGTCACAGACAACCATTGGGAAATGCCTTGGCAGGCATCCTGAAAATGACGTTCGTGATCATAATGACCATAGAAGAAGGATTCATGTGCGCACTTGCCTAGGGCTGCTCTTGACACCGAGGCATAGGTGACAAAAACCGACACCGAAGGTTGCAACCGCTCCAACCTGGATAAATAGCGTGAAGGGGCGTGACCTGAGGGTAACAAATGCTGGAACGTATGCAACAGATCGGCATTGGACACCACTGTGGGAGCCCCGATTCGTTGTCCGTTGTCCGTCATCACACCCGCCACCCTGCCCCGTTCCAGCAGTATCGAGCGAACGCCCATCCGGTACATCAATTCACTGCCGGACGCTTCTATCGTGCCAGCCAATGCATCGGCGAGACGCTGGAACGATCCTTGACAATAGCCCGATCCATGGCTGACATAGCCTGTGAACATCAACGCCCAATAGACGAACGACAAACGTCGTGGCGGCAGGCCCATATAAGGCCAGAAAGCCCCAACCACCGCCAAAAGCCTTTCGTCGTCCAGAAATTCACCCCACACACTGGCCAGAGTGGCGTTGCGATAACGAGAGAACCATTCCATTTCAGCAGGGAGACCACAGGCAATCCTGGAGGCCTCCTCTGCCACCTTTTCGACCACCAGAAAGAAATCCACCAGCTTGCCTGCCTGGTTTGGAAACAACCCGGCCAACCGCTGCTGCAGAACCTGCAGACCCTGGGGGATCTCCAGTTCCAGATCAGGAAAACAGACTTTGGCGATGGGATCGAGAGGAAGAAACCGCACCTGTTCCCCCAGCCCCAGATGTTCCACCAGCATACCCAGCGCGCGGCGATGGGAGGGCCCCCTGTCGGCACATCCCCCCACCGAATGCACTGCGCAATCGAACAATAAACCCCGGCGCGAAAAAGCATGCAAATAGCCACCCGGCCGGTCATGACGCTCTATGACCAGCACCGCATAGCCGAGACGCGCCAGCAATGCCGCCGCCGTCAGACCACCGATACCGGCACCGATGACGACGACGTCATACTCTTCCTTGTGGGATTCCAGATGAAATTTCACCCTTAATCGGCGTAGCCATCCTCGGTGGGATCATAGATCACGTTGAAGACCTTATATACCCCGGTACCGAAAGCGCTGCTGGGCTTGAAAACGATACGTCCCATCCCCTTGTACAAGGCCTCCTTGCGGTGAGTATCCGGTCCAAAGTAGAAGGGGATCCAGCTCTTTCCGGTGAGATAGGTTTTGATTTCAGTAGGCTGACCGATCATATCGTACACCCTTCCTTCACTCATACCCACTTTCACCTTGGCAAAGGGGCTGTCGGCCGGGATCGCCTGGGTGGCTGCAATTGGACCTGTGCTTCGTTTGACAGGTGAAACACCGGCATCAGCCGCAGACTCCTCAGCTGGAGCCACAGTCTTGGAAACCGATGCCTCGTCCCTGGTAGCCTGTTGACTTGCACAGCCCACCATCATTCCCCCGATCAGCCCAACAACCAGAATCTCTTTTTGCCACAATGCCATTATTCAAAGTCTCCTTAACTTGATTGAATGTTTGAATTGCCGGATCAAAAAACAGATGTCCACCGGACATCCCTACCCCATAGATGCAGTGACCGGATTACCTTGCCAGCGGCATCACATCCAGACTGTCTATGGTATCTTTAACCGTAACAGAAAAACAGGAAAAGGAAATGACCGATATCCGAGCGAAACTGCGGGGCTTTGTCTTGGAGGAACTGGTGTATTGCGAAGATCCAGACACCTTCTCCGACGACGAGGACCTGCTGGAAGCCGGTCTCGACAGTCTGGGCATCATGCGACTGATCATGTTCGCCGAACGTGAGTTCGGGATCACCCTGCCAGACACCGAAATAGAACCTGACATGGTCAGAAACTTCAATGCCTTGACCGGCTGGATCGAGTCCCATCGCCAATGACCGGATTCATTCCTCTCAACCCTTCCGACCACGTGCTCCTGGTCATGGACCGGGAAATCCGCCGGGAGGGCTTGCCTGGCGCATGGTGTGCCTTTGCCCTGGAACTGGAAGGTCAGCCCGATGAAGCCGCGCTCAGATCGGCCTTGGATGAAGCGGGCTCGGTTTTCCCGGTGCTCACTGCCCGCCTGACTCAACGGGGCCGCCAATTCGGCTGGCGGCCAACGTCGCTCCCGATCCCGCTAATCCAGAACCATTGCCCGCCTGACCAGGACGTGACTGACTTCTGGAAATCCCGGTTCAAAGAATTGATGCATGGCAGTGGGAATTCCCACGATGAGGTCCCCCTCTCCTTCCATTGCCTGCAGGGACAGGGAAAGTGCTTGCTGGTGGCCCGATGGCTGCATCCCCTGATGGATGCAGGGGGCATCAAACGCTTGTTCGATTTTGTCATGGCCTCCCCGGCCAAACGCGGGAAATACCTGAGAAACGACCCATCTCTGGTGGATCGCAAACTCAAGTCCTGGTCATGGAAACGGCGCCTTGGCCTATTGTGGCGCGGCAAATGCCACAACGACCGCATCGACTTACAATCCAGCAGCCAGCCCGTCAGCCCCGGCCCAATGGCAAACCGTTCCCTTGAGACAGATCATCTCCTCCTGGATGCGGAACGAACCCGGCAGGTACTCTCCATCCTGTATCGCCAGGTAGGCATCAGTGGACAATCTCTCTACTTCATCGGCTGTCTCATGCGGGCCCTGGAGCATATGGGGCCAGGTCTCAAACGTGACGGCTGGTGCATCCCCTATGCCTTCGACTTGCGCCCGGGCAATGCCCCGGTGCCCGTCACCGGCAATCAGGTCAGTGTGCTGTTCGCCCAGGCCTCACACGAGGTGACCCGTCAAAGGGACTTGCTGTTCGAGCATTTGAAAAGACAGCATGCCGAGGCCGTACGGCAAGAACTGGAGATGGCTTATTTGCCATTGATGTGGCTGGGGCGCTGGCTGTCCCTACCCCGCTATGCGCAAATCCTGCGACAGCAGAAATACGGCGGTGAACGCAGTTCCGCCTGGTTTTCCGACATCGGCGAAATCCGGTTCAGCCAGCCAGATTTCCTCGGTGCTCCTATTAAAGGCGTCCGTCACGGCTGTTTCATCACCACGCCACCCTCGTTGGCAGTCCTGTTCAGTCGTTTTGCCGGCCGGTTGTCCGTCTCCATCAACTATCTCCACCCCGATCTGTCGGCAGAATGGATCAGCAGGTTCCAGACCCGGCTGACTGCCGAATTGCTGGCGGACTGACTCCATGCAACTGCTGGAAGACTTCCTGGCAAATTTGTCTTCCCATCCCCGGTCCTGCTGTCTGGTCGAAGGTGGACTGCGGTTGAGCTACCGCGAGGTTGCAGAGAAAGCCGGGGGAGTCGCCAGACAATTGCTTACCCTCACCCTGCCCGAAGGATACCCCGTCGCCGTGGCATTACCCCGGGGAATCGATGCCACCTGTGCGGTGCTGGGCATCCTGGCATCGGGTCGATGCTATCTCCCCCTGGACCTCAAGGCACCCAGGCTGCGTCAACGATGGATTCTCGAAGACTCCAGGGCAGTTGCCGTCATAGGTCACGCTCCTTGGAACGATTTGACCCTGCCCTGGATCACCATCGACACCATCTCCCCGACACCTTTGGAACCTTTGCCCCTGGAGATGGAGAACCTGGCCGCGATCCTGTACACATCGGGTTCTACTGGCACGCCCAAAGGTGTCGCACTGAGCCACCGCGCCATCCACGCCTTCAGCGACTGGGCAAAGGAGCTGGTGAGTCTTGGTCCGGAAGACCGCATCGCCGCCATCGCCCCGCTGCATTTCGATCTGTCCACCTTCGACCTGTTCTCCAGCCTGTCTTCCGGTGCAAGCATCCATTTCCTTCCAGAAGGACTGACCATCGCTCCCAGCCACCTCACTGCCTGGTTGAGCGACACTGCCATCACAGGCTTCTATTCGGTACCCTCGTTACTGTCTTTCTGGAGCTGGAAGGGCAACCTATCGGCCTCGCCTTTGCCCGATCTGCGCTTCCTCCTTTTTGCCGGTGAGACCTTTCCCACCGCCAGATTGCGGCAGTTGGCCGGATACCTGCCCCATACCCGGCTTTACAATCTCTACGGACCGACCGAAACCAATGTCTGTTGCCACTGGCCGGTGGAGCGGGAAACGCTTGACTCGGACCACCCCATTCCCATCGGCTACCCTGCCTGCGGCGACAGATTGTATATCGCTCCCCGGCACAATGAACTTTGGGTTCAGGGACCCACCCTGGCAAGCGGTTACTGGCAGCAGGGACAACTCCACCCGTTTCTCAATGAGGAGGGGTGGTACCAGACAGGTGACAGAGTCGGTAGAAACGACCAGGGAGAATATGTCTATCGAGGCAGACTGGACAGAATGCTCAAGGTCTCCGGTCACCGGGTCGAGCCGGCAGAGATCGAGGCGGCGCTACTTTCATTGCCCCAGGTCATCGAATGCGCGGTGGTTGGCATCGAAGACTGGGAGGGGATTCGTCCTGCCGCTGCGGTCGTTATGCAGCAGGATGAGGCCATCCCGACAATTCGCGCTTTGTTGAAACGAACCCTCCCCACCTATATGCTCCCCTCCACCATCCGGCGTCTGGATTCACTGCCACGTCTCAGTAATGGAAAACCAGACCTGGTCTCCATCCAGGCCATTTTGACCCGATAGCCATCATCCAACAGGAAAATTATGAACACAAACCGGACCGAACCCCGTCTGGCCTTACAGCAAATCGGACACCGAGGACTGTTCCGACATGCGGTTCCAGTTGAATGGGGCGGCACGGGAGGTCGCTTCGCCGACATGGTCGAAGCGCACATCTGGAAGGGGCGGGAATGCCTGGATCCCGGACTGATACTGGCCATCAACGCCCACCTTTGGGGTTCGGTGTTTCCACTGCTACGTTTCGGCAATCCGGGCCAAAAACAAAAGTGGCTGCGCGGACTCATCGAAGGAGTTCTCATCGGCGGTCACGCCATCACCGAACCCCATTCAGGCTCGGACCCTTCGGCCATGGAAACCCAGGCAAGGCCTGTGCCCGGAGGGTTCGTGTTAAATGGTGTAAAACGTTACATCACCAATGCGCCCGTCGCCGATCTTCTGGTGGTGTATGCACTGTTGGAGAGCAAACCCAGCGCCTTTTTGCTCATTCCCGAAGATCCGGGCCTCACCGTGACGACAACCCATGCCACCGTAGCCTGCCACAATGCCTCCATGGGAGAGATCCATCTCCAGAATTGCCGGATTCACTCAGACAGGCAGCTGGGAAAAAAAGGCGCGGGACTCTCCATGATTCAGAGCGCGCTCGAATGGGAACGCGCCTTCATCTTTGCAGGGATCGCAGGAATGATGGAATGGCAGCTTGAACAGGTGATCGACTTCAGCCGCAAGCGCCGTTCAGGCAAAGATCATCTGGGCAGACATCAAGCCATTGCCCATCGTATCGCCGACATGCGTATCCGCCTCGACACGCTGCTTCTCTGGCTCCGGGAATGTGCACGGTTGGCCGATGAGGGAAAACGCATCACCATGGCTTCGGCCCAGACCAAAGTGATCGCATCCGAAGCCTTTCTCCAGTCCACCCTCGATGCCATTCATGTCTTGGGCGCCAGAGGTCTCGATGAAGAGACTGGAATGGCCTCCTGGCTCAATGATGCCGCTGCCGGGCGTTTGTTCTCGGGATCGACGGAAATCCAGAAAAATCTGATCGCTGCCTTGCTGGGGACGGGGGAAGGCTACAAATCCAGGTAAAAAGTTTCCCACAGATTCTGTGGATAACTTTGTGAACAAATTGCTGATAGCTGGCTGGAACGGGCATGAACACTGGCGTTTCAACAAATTGTAAAAATCTTGGACAGTTGAAAAAGTCATTTAGAATCAATGAATTGCAAAGACACATAAACTGCCATTGCCTTAAGCAAAGTACTTGACAAAGTCATTCTATCCCTCCCCTGATCTGTGCATAAGTTCCTACAACCCATTTCTTTCCACTGCGGAAACATAGAGCCGGGTTTCATTTTCTGGGCAACCAGCGCCCGGCAGTCTGGCAATAACGGATGTATTCCTCACCAAATTTTCTGCGCAGGGCAGGCTCCTCGTAGCAAAGGACCAATAGATTGAAGAAACCAAAACACAGGGCCGTGTAGATCGCCAGAGGAATTGAATGAAACATCAGGGTTTCCCCGAGCAAAATCAGCATCACCGCCAAATACATCGGGTTCCTGACGTAACGATAGATCCCCCCTGTCACCAGGCGCCTTGGCGCATCCAGGGGTGACAACGTACCCTTGCCAGACACGGCGAAGCGCCAGATACAGGCCACTAGGATGACGACACCAGGCAATATCAAGGCAACCCCAAAGATTCTGACCTCGTTCCAGGGAGGAATATCGCCTGGATACCAATGGAAGACGATACGATAGGGTAGATAGCCGGTCACCATGCCCGGTGCCAACGCCGTCCACAGCAGATTCCTGACCAGCAGCCCCGGACTCACCCGTTTCGTCACACCCTGTCCCCGTCAGATTTTAACCGATTGGTCATTCAAACCTTTATCTGTGAAATCCGCCTGGCCCTGTCTTCAATCCCTGCCCCCACTTTGGCCAGTCCGGATGCCTCGATCAAATGGCGGAAGTGGCGGCTGCGATGGGTGATACGGGAGGCTGCGAGCATGAGTTCCAGTTCGCGTGGCGGCACGGAACGCATGAAACGTTTGACCAGTTCGAAGTCCACCCCGTTGGCCCCGAAGTCTCCCAATGCCAGGGCCCGGGAGAAACTGTAGAACTGATGGATCCGGTGGGCACAAAGCGCGGCGTAACGGCCACGGCGGGCAGGATCGCGCAGGGACTCGGCAATGGACAACGCCGCCAGGGAGGCACCGTAGAAGGCGTTGAGAACCCCGTGGGAAAAGATGGGATCGACGAATCCACAGGCATCCCCAATGAGATAACAGTTATCCTTTGCAACGGTATCGACGAAATAGGAAAAATCCGGCCGTCCCGCCAGCGAACCATCGATAAAAGTGGCAGAATGCAGCAGCTCGGCCAGATAAGGGACTGTGGCGCAGGTTTCAAGGAAATAACGTTCACGCTGCTTGGAATTCATCGAGGCTGCAAGGTGACGGTAGATCACCAGACCGACGCTGGTGGCCCTGCGCAGAGGAATGTGCCAGATCCAGCCATCGGCATAGGAAAGCACGAAGGTGACCGGCCGGATTTCGCCGATCCTGCCGAAAGGCTGGATACACCCTTCCCCGTCCACGAAACGGGAATGTTCGAAATATCCCCAGAAGGAGAGAAACTGATGCTCCGAGTTGGCCTGCCGACGCAGGCCAAGCTGACGTGCCAGTAAAGTAGAGGCGCCACTGGCATCGACCAGATAGCGGCACCGCAGCTCGCCCTGCACTCCAGCACCGCCACGCCGGTCCTGAAACCTGACGATGGGATAATCGGAGCCCGATGCAACGCTGGACACACTCACCCGTTCAAACACTTGAGCACCACAAGACTTGGCATGCTGAAGCAACAGCTGATCGAAACGGTCACGTTCCACGTGAAGGGCGGGGCGTTCGAAGCCGAAATCGGCGAAGGAGATTCGGTGGATCTCTCCATTCCAGACGGTGATTCCGCCGGCCTTGGCGATGAATCCCTCGTCTTCGATCGGTCCGGTGGCACCGGTCAGATCCGTGTATTTCCAGAAATGGGGAATCAGGCTTTCTCCCACCATGGGACGGGGATGGAGGGCGCGCTCCAACAGAACCACCTCGAACCCTTCGCGGGCCAACAAGGCAGCGGCACTGCTTCCGGCAGGTCCACCGCCGATGATGGCGACGTCACAGCTATGGGGAATTTCCATCATTGCCTTTTCAAGGCGAAACGTCCCCGTAACAG
>JALVSV010000461.1 GCA_027024125.1 Methylothermaceae bacterium
TGCCTCCGCCGAACTGCTTCAGTTCGGCCCGCCGCAACCGTAGCCACAAACCTTCCAGTTTCCCCCGGGTGGGCCGAAAATCCAGGGTGACGTCCCATTCGGCCTGGTCGGGTGCATCCGTCGAGGGATAGCCACGGGCATAAAGAATGAACAGACTGAGACCGTTCAGCCAGTCGAGATCTTGCAAGTCATAGGAAATCGCGATGCCCCAGGCGCTTTCTCCCGCCCGGTCGAAGTCGGCGATCATCGACGATAGATAACTGGGGCTGCCGCCGTAAGGTTTGAAAATGCCGCGATTTTCATCGGTCCAGGATCCCGCAACGCTGACGATCAGACCTTGCCAACTTACCGAAAGCTGAGTTCCCAGATGACGGGTCTGAAAATAGCCAAGCCAGGCACTGCCGATACTGCGCTGATCGGTATACTGCAGGGAAAAACGTAGTGGTAATTCTTTCTCTGCCCGGATGACCGCATTGCCCTCCACATACAGGGTGTTCATCACGTTCCAGGCATAATGTTCGATCAGGCCGATATCGATATGTTCATTCATACGGTAATGAAGACCTGCCATCGTGAGGCCGTCATCGGTACCGTCAGCTCCGGCGGCCTCGGACATGGAACGGAAACGGTGGGAATCCCTGGGCTTGATTTTCCTCACGTGCCCCACCACCCAATCGACTGGCGAGACGAGCTTATGCTCGATCACGTAGGCCTCATAGGTCACCGGCACCATCCTGTCGTCGCGCCGGTTGAGATAGGGGAAATCGAACGCTTGGCGGAAAACGCGCACCATAGTCCCTTCGCCAAGCTTCACTTCCGCGAATGCCTGGCCGAGCACGTCAAAACCGGATTGGTCCGGTTTGAGCAGCAGGGTACCGTCCTTGTCCTTCGGACCATACAGTTTTTGTGAGGTGTACCAGGTCGCCCCGAGACGGAACCGCCCAAAAGCCCAGCCTGACAGGTAGTCGACCCAGCCCCCCAGGGCCCAGGCCAGATTATCGCTGGCGGAAGCGCTGTTCCGATCGAAATAGTAACTGCGCACCCTGAGCTTGAGATCGGTATCGCGGAAAAAATCCGGCAGAGGCGGTAGTTTCTCTTCGATTTCATCTTGAACCTGCGTGAACACATGCTCCGGGCGGGTTTCACGGGTAAAGCCATAATCCATGTTGCCGGGCAAGTTCTCGACCGAATCGGGCACCGTTTCGTTTTCCATGACGTAATCCGGTGTCGCGGCCCGGCACATTCTGGCATCGGTCAATGACAGCAGTGCAATGAAAGAGATGCCAGCTAATCTCCCGGTCCGTAACCATTCACAATCCTGAATCCGTGACTTCATATGCTGAAGACCTCTTTAAGCATATGATATTCAATAACAAATTGCTTAAAATAGGCATATCCAACCATTCACCCGGCAGGTGAGTCATGCAGCATTTTCTCCTGGAGCAGTCCGATCGCGAATTCTATACCTCCCATTCCGGCTTGGCTTTGGTCGGTCTTTGTCTGAACCAATACGCGGAAATCGACAAGGCCTTGAAAGGAATCCCCCTGAGGCATGGCATTTCCCACGGGGATATGCTGAAAACCATGATCGGTTTGCTTTGCCTTGGCAAAAGTGATTTTGATGCGGTGGAGAATCATCGCCAGGACACCTATTTCCGCCATACTCTGGATATCGGACAGGTCCCTTCTTCGGCCAGTCTGCGCCAGAGGCTCGATGCCAAGGCGGAGGACTATCTGCCCCTGGTGTATGCCAACAACATCGACTTCCTGTCCCGGGCCAAGGTGCCGATCACCTCCTTGAAAACCGGCCATGTGCCCTTGGATATGGATGTCTATCCGATGGACAATTCCGGTACCTGCAAGGAAGGCGTTTCCCGTACCTATCACGGTTACGATGGTTATGCCCCCATCGCCGCCTATCTGGGGAGGGAGGGTTGGTGCCTGGCCAACGAACTGCGGCCTGGAAGTCAACACAGCCAAAATGAGTTTGCCTATGTCCTGGAACGGGATCTGCCCCATGCCAAGCGCCTGGCAGGGAAACAACCGATCCTGACACGTCTTGACAGCGCCCATGATGCTCTGGAAACCCGAGTCGAGCTGACTAAGGCCGGAGTGGATTTTCTGATCAAGTGGAACCCAAGAGGGACTGATCCCAAGGACTTCATGGCCCGGGCGGATACGTTGGGGTGTTGGGTATTCCCCCGTGAAGGCAAACGAGAGGCGGTGTTCTCTGAAACGGTGACCCAGGTATACCAGAAAAAGGCCTGCCATTTCCGGCGGGTGATCCGGATTACCGAACGGACTGTGGACAAACACGGGCAATGGCTGGTCACGCCCGATATCGAACTGGAAGGCTGGTGGACCACCCTGGATCAGGATCATGACGATGCGACGGTGATCGCCCTGTACAAGGATCACGCCACCTGTGAACAGTTCCACAGCGAATTCAAGACGGATCTGGATCTGGAACGCCTGCCTTCGGGCAAATTTGCCACCAACGATCTTATCCTCACGTTGGCAGCCTTTGCCTACAACATCCTGCGATATATTGGATTGACAGGCCTTGTGGGCGCTCACAGCCTGGTGAGACACCCGGCCAAACGCCGCCGGATTCGAACGGTGATCCAGGAACTGATCTATCTGGCAGCCCGCCTGATTCAATCCGGGCGCCGGCTGAGGTTGCGTTTCTCTAAACATTGTCCTGCGTTTACAGCATTTGAACGAACTTATCAATGCTTTGCCTATGGATAGCTACGCACCTTCCCAAAATGTTGTCCTGATTCCCTGGTGCATTGCCAGACAAGGAGTCATTTGCCCAATTTCAATCATTCATCCCACCAAACCACATCATTCACCAAAAAACGCATTGAAAATGAGTCTTCAAAAATAATTCTGGAAAGCATCAGGGAAGAAATACCGTAAGCGCCCACGAATCGACACCTGTTTTCCAACTGTTCCATGCTGCAGACTGTCTCCTGTCTTTTCGCAACCCAGGAGAACATCATGGCAACCACCGACCGCACCGACCGTATCACCTTCTGGCAT
>JALVSV010000462.1 GCA_027024125.1 Methylothermaceae bacterium
GGTGGAGTCGGGAAAGAAGCTCTTGTCGACCACGCCGAAGCCGAGCAGGGACAGGCCGAACACGCCGATCACCACCGTGACCATGATCCAGCGGAAGCGGATGCACAGGCTCAGAAAACGCTTGTATACGCCGTAGAAACCGCGGTCGTAAATATCGCCCGCTTTACCTTCCTGATCCTTTGCCGGTTCTGGTCTGGGAAGGAAAGTGTGGCACAGAAGCGGCGTGCAGGTGACCGCCGTCAGCCAGCTCAAACTCAGGGAAATGAGGATGACCGAGAACAGGGAGCGGCAGTATTCACCAGTGGAGTCGTCGGAGGTACCGATGGCGGCGAAGGCGGTGACGGCCACGGCGGTGCCGCCGAGCATGGGCAGGGCATTTTGGGCCACCACGGCGCAGGCGGAATCGTAGCTGGATTCGCCTTTCTTCATGCGCATGCGGATGCCGTCGGTGACGACGATGGCGTTGTCCACCAGCATCCCCAGGGCGATGATTAGGGCACCCAGGGAAATGCGCTCCAGGGTAATGTGGAAGTAGTTCATCACGATGAAGGTGGCCATGATGGTGATCAGCAGCACCGCACCGATGATCAGACCGCTTCGCAGGCCCATGAAGACCAGGAGTACGCCGACGACGATGGCCACCGCCTCCATGAGGTTGGTCATGAAACCCTTGAGGGCGACGGTGACCGATTCCGCTTGGTTGGAGATATCGTGGATTTCCATTCCCACCGGCCGCATGGGTTCCAGCTCCCTGAAGCGTTTCTCCAGGGATTCGGCCATGGTGATGACGTTGCCGCCTAGCACGGTCGAGATCCCCATGCCGATGGCAGGTTTGCCGTTATAGCGCGCCAGGATGGTGGGAGGGTCCTCGTAGCCGCGGTGGATGGTGGCGACGTCGCGCAGATAGACCAAACTGTTGGTCTTGCGGCTTTTGGGGGTGATGAGCAGGTCGCCGAAATCCCGTTCGGAAAGGAACTCACCTGCGGGGTTGATGGGGATGCGCTCTGTCCCCAGTTCCATTTTCCCGGCGTCGGCGACGAGATTCTTACTCGCCAGCGCTGTGTAGATGTCGTGCGGGGAAATGCCCAGCTTGGTCATTTTGTCCCGCTGTATTTCCACGTAGATGGTTTCCTTGCGCTGACCGTATAAAATGATTCGTTTGACGTCTTCAGCCTTGAGCAATTCCCGCTGCAGCATCTTGGCGTATTCGTAAAGCTCTTTCGGGGTGTATCCTTCTCCGGTAATGGCGTAGTACATCCCATACACGTCACCGAAGTCGTCATTGACCATGGATTTGCCGGCACCGGGCGGCAACTGGCCTTGAGCGTCACCCACTTTACGGCGCAGTTCGTCCCATACCTGGGGCAGGGTGGTCTTGTCGTATTGCTCCTTCATTCGGGCCTTGACCCAGGACAGACCACGGGAAGATTTGGACTCGATCCATTCGAGCTGCCCCATCTGCTGGACCGCCTTCTCGATGACGTTGGTGACTTCCTCCTCCACCTCTGCGGCGGAGGCCCCGGGATAGGGGGTGACGATCACCGCTTCCTTGATGGTGAACTCCGGGTCTTCCAGACGGCTGAGGGACTGATAGGAGTGCCAGCCCACCACCACCGCCAGTACCATCATCACCCAGGTGATCAGGCTCTTGCGAATGCTCCATTCCGCCAGATTCATGATGCTACCCCTGTTGTCCTTTGGATGCCTCGTAAGGCCGGACCTTCATGCCTTCCCGCAAGTGGGCGACGCCACTGATCGTGATAGTGTCGCCGGCCTCGAGTCCTTCGAGTATTTCGATCTGGTCGCTGCCGGTCAACGCGCCGGTCCTGACGATGCGTTTGTGAACTTCCTGTGTCTTGGGATCGACCACCCAGACACAGGAGTTTCCCTCCGTATCGGAGAACAGCGCGGCGGTGGGGATGATGATCTCAACGTCCTCGGGGGAGACATTGGAAAAATCGATGATGACGGTGGCGGTCATGCCGGTCAGGATGTGGATGCCTTCCGGCGCAGGCATTTCCAGCACCAGCCGGTAGGTTTGGGTGTAGGGGTCGGCCTGGGTGGCGAACTCCTTGATTTCAAGCGGGAACTTGCGCTGGGGATCAGAAGCGAATTGGGCGAACAGCTTGGGTTCTGTCTTGCGGACCGGAGCTGCCATCAGTTCCGGCAGGTCCAGCAGAACCTCGATTTGTGAGAGGTCCTGCAGATAGACGATCTTTTGTTTGGCGGCGACGAATTCGTGATTGTCCACATAACGTGTGCCAATGACGCCGTCAAAGGGGGCTTTGAGGTAGGTGTAGGACAGTTGGTTTCTTGCCACTGCCACCGAGGCTTCGGCTGCCTGGACTGCGGCGCGGGAAACTTCAAGGGCTGCCTTTTTCAGATTGATTTTGGATTCGCTGACGGCACCGGGCTCCTGCCGTCTTATTCTGACATAGCGATGATATTCCTCCTTGTCGTATTCCAGCTTGGCCCTGGCCTGGGCCAACTGACCCAGTGCTTCACGCAGGGCGGATTGATAGTCCTTGGGATCCAGTCGGGCTACCAGCTGACCTTTTTTCACCTGCTCACCTTCCTTGACCGGCAGTTCGATCAGCAGTCCCGGCACCCGAAAAGCCAGTTCAGCCCGTTTCGATGCCCTGGTTTCGCCCGACATTCGCATGGTCTTGTTTGCCAGAATTCCACCCGCTGTGATCTGCTTGACCGGATGGGCAATGGTGTCGGTGGTCTTTTCTTCTTGGTCATTGCTGCATCCTGCCGAAAGCAGAAAGAAAAAACAGCATGCGAGTCCTATGCTTTTCAAACCCGGGGAATCCATCGAAACATTACCTCAGTTCATTTTGTACTGGCTAGGAGCTGGTATGATAACAAAAACCTTAAATACAGATGAGGGGTGTTCAAATTTTCGGCCATTTTGACTCAATGTCCAGATAACGTTTTGTTGCAAATGGCTTTCATCTCGAACAAATTTCCCCACAGTCCTCCTCTTCCCCCTGCGGAAAAAAGTCAGAGGGGATTTGATGATGGCTGCAAATTCAGTTATTCCTTCTCGGGAATGTAGGCTTTTGCTTCATAGATGAACAGTGCTCGCAGCTTGTCCCAAAAATCTCCTCCCAGAATGAACAGGGTGACGATAAACAGGAAATCGGCGGCCAGGTTGATAGGGATGCGGTTTTCCGCATACCCGGGTATCCACTCTGGTACATAGAAGATGAGATAGGCAAAGACGATGTTGAGCACGAGCAGAAAAAGACCGATTCTATAACGCATGCGGCTCACTTTACTCCGGGGCGAGGCTATTCTAATGGCTGAGATGAGTTTTGATTTTAAATATTCAAATCCAGGTTTCCCAAGAAACACAATTGAAACAATGCTGAGTATCTCGGGTGCGCCAATCATAAGGAAACCTGACAGCATGGTTTTCGTTTCTTCTGAGAAACCTAAAGCCATTACCACCGGGATGAATAAAGGACAAATCCAGGCGAAAACGAAGAAAAACAAACCAAGCCAGTACCGCCATCCTGTCAGGGTGGGTTGATCGATCGATTGATTTTCTGTCATGGTTTCCGGCCAAAATTGATAGATAAAGGAGCGGCCACCCTAGCCAAGTGCAAGCGACCCATCCGAGAAACAGAATACTCGTACAGGATCTTTGGGTTCAACCCGATTTCGGTGGGCTGGTGAGGCGTCTCCCTGGCGGACTTGCCAAAAATGGTTGAAATCCTGACAATTCCCCCATGTATGAACCCGGTCGTAATCCGGTCCCTTTCTTACAGGGACCGGGGCCAAACACACACTCTCAATGAGTAGTTTTGAATGCTGACACAATGGAAAAAGGCGTTGACGAAGTGCAGGCTCATTGTGAAACATCACAACCGGAATCGTTTGTCCCCACGTGGGACCGGCGGAGCATCCGGTTGTCGCTAGATGGTTAGTGAGGGTGCTGCGGATCGGCGACACTTGCACATCCTTCGCACTATCATTCTGGGCATCGTGTTGTCGTTGCAGGTTGGTTCTGCCATGGCAGAACCAAAACCAGAAATCCTGATCGAGAAGGTCGATACCAAACTGGCGGCCAATATTCGTCATCACCTGACGATTGCCAAAGAACCCTGTTCCCGCCCTTTGTTTCTGCTCGAGCGCTTTCGTAGAAGGATTGACAAGGAGGTGGATTCAGCTGCCCGAGCCCTGGGTTACTATCATGCCCGGATCAAGCGCCTGGAATTGCGTCAGAAGGACAAATGTTGGCAATTAAAACTGGCCATCGATGAAGGTCCCAGGGTGCGCATAACATCGGTCAATGTTCGCCTCAAGGGCCAGGCAGCCACTGATCCCGTTTTTGAAACGTTGCTGCAAAACCTTGCTCTCAAACCGGGAGATCCACTGGATCATAGTGGCTACGAAAAAATCAAGTTCCAGCTGAAAAATCTGGCCTTGAGGCGGGGTTATTTCGATGCCGGTTTCAGGGTCCATGAACTCAAGGTGGATGTCGAAAGCAATCAGGCACAGATCCACCTGGTCTTCGATTCGGGCCGGCGATATCACTTTGGCCCAGTGCGGATTCAACAGGACATACTGGACCCCCAGTTCGTCCAGCGTTACGTGAATCTCGAACCAGATGAGCCTTTCACCTCCCAGGACCTCACCAGTCTTTACCGGCGCTTTGCCGACAGTGGCCTGTTCCGCCACATCAAGATCGATACCCACCCCGAGGAGGCGGAGTCGGAGGTGCCCATCACGGTTTCACTGACCGCGAAAAAGCGTCATCGTTATGCCCTTGGGGTGGGATTCGACACCAATACCGGTCCCCGGGCCACCTTCAACTACAAGAACCGCTATGTCACCCGCAGTGGCCATCAATTCAATATGGAATTAAGGTATACGCCGGTGGAGCCACGAGCCACGGCCACCTACTCGATCCCACTTTGGGATCCTTTGAAGGAGAGTCTGCGGTTCAATACCGGATATCGCCGCCAGGATGTCGACAGTTTCCTCTCCGATCAAGCAACATTGAATATCGTCTTTACCCATTTACGCAAGGAATGGACCGAAACACTTTCCCTGAATCTCAATTATGAAGAATCCCAGGTGGCTAAAGAAAAAGTGGTCCAGTCATTGATCATCGCACCGGTTGTGGGATGGACCCAGAAGACTGCGGAGGTCCAGAATGGGCTGATACATCATGGGCATAAATTTGACTTTAAATTGCGCGGGGGGCTTTCCCTGCTGGGGAATGGCGCCCATTTTCTGAAAATGCAAATGTTCGGCAGATATGTCTTCAGCCTTCCCTGGAAAGCCCGCCTCCATCACCGCTGGGAAATCGGGGCTGTGGCAACTCCCCGTTTCGGCAAGCTGACCGCCAGCAACCGGTTTTTCGCCGGTGGCGACAACAGTATACGTGGTTACAAATATCTGAGTCAGGGGCCTGTCGATGATAACGGTAAGGTGATAGGTGGCCGTTATCTTGGGGTGGTCAGTCTGGAGTATGAACAAACCGTCTATGGTAACTGGGGTCTGGCGTTGTTCGTGGACGGTGGCAACGCCTACAACCATCTGAAAAACCTGTGGCGTGATCGCAAGTTTGGCGGTGGTGTGGGCCTGCGCTGGCTGTCACCGGTGGGGCTGGTGAGACTGGATTTTGCCGTCCCGATGAATCACGAGTTCGAAGAGTTCCGGATTCATTTTGCCATCGGGCCGGTATTGTGAAACGTCTGCTTTTGCTCCTGTTCCTGGTTGTGGTCCTTGTAGGTGTTGTCCTGTCGGGGCTGGCAGGATCTGAGCGGGGTACGCGATTGATCTTCAGCTTGGTTCAGGACGTTCATCCGCCCTTGAAGGTGGAATCTATCACAGGGACCCTGATGGGGGCCCTGACTCTCAATGGGCTGAGTTATCAAACCGATACCTTTCGCCTGAGTGCGGACACCCTTAGACTGGTTTGGCGACCTTCGGCCTTGAGGCGCCGGTCTGTGGTCATCGAGCGTCTGGAACTGGATCATCCACGGTTCGAATTGCTGCCCACTGAACAGGTGGCCGAGCCGGTTGTCCTTCCAGAGATCTCCATCCCCCTGCCAATCGAAATCAAGAATCTGGTTGTCCGGCAGCTGGAAGTCATCCAGCCCCAGGAAGAGGGCCTGGTAATTGATCGGGTCTCCCTCTCAGCTTCCCTGGGACGGGAGCGCCTGGACCTTCTCCATCTCGATGTGATCATGGCGGAAATGGAAGCGAAGGGCAGTGGAGCGGTGACCTTTCGCCATCAATGGCCGATCGACGCAACACTCGACTGGCGCTACCGAGACGATGTGCTATGGAATGGTGCAGCCAAGATCTCAGGGAATCTGCAGACGTTGACCCTTGATCACAGACTCATGTCGCCCTTTTCCGCTACCGCGACCGGCAAACTCACCCGATTGTTCGATGGGCCCAGGTTCGATATGAAGGGTTCGTGGCAAGAGATCGGATGGCCATTGAAGGGAGCCAGGGAATGGTTCGGTCGCAATGGCCGTTTCCATGTGCACGGGCGGTTCGACCAGTACCGGTTCGAGGTCGCCACAGAAGTGTCTGGCAGCCAGTTGCCGGCCACCCGGGTCCAACTGAAGGGAAAGGGCGATGATCAGGGTTTCTTCATGGCACCCCTGATAGCAGAAGGACCTGCCGGGTATCTGGAAGCGGTGGGGGATTTCCACTGGGCACCCAAGCCGGTCTGGGATGTTGTGTTGAAGGGACACGATATCGATACCGGCCAATTTCAGCCCGACTGGCCTGGCCAGTTTGCTTTGGAAGCTCGCTCCCTTGGCGTATTGGAGCCAGTGCTCAGGATCCAGCTTGAATTGAAACATCTGTCGGGGGAATTGCGCGGCCAACCCCTGGAGGCCACTGGCAATATCCAATATCGGGGCGATACTATCAGGGCCGATCATATGGCCCTGGAATGGGGTGGGAATCAGATCCAACTCAACGGCCAGGGAAGCAGGCAAAAGCTCGATCTCGAATTCGAGCTTCAGGCCCCGCACCTGGAACGTCTCGATCCCGAGCTGGAAGGAAATCTCTCCGGGCAGGGAAAGGTCACTGGCAGCCCTGGAAAGCCCCGGATAGAACTGCTGATCCAGGGTGAAAAAATTTCCTGGGGGGAGGTGGTTCAGGTTCAGCATGTGTCCCTCAACGTCAAAGGTGCTGCTGACGATCCTGAATCCCAATTGCTGCTTGAACTACATCACCTGAACATCAACCAATGGCAGTTCAATCAGGCGGCTTTGACGGGTCGTGGTCAACTGGCCAACCATCGTATCAGCCTCAATGCCAAGGGCCCCCAGGGAAAGGCCCTGATCCATGTCGAAGGCGGTTATACCAATGAAAGAGGCCAATGGCAGGGAGAAATCCAACACTTGCCTTTGGCGCTGTTGAAGAAACTGTTGCCTGAGCATGTGACTGCCACCGGTGATCTGTACGCCAGTTTCTCCTACCATCAGGAAGCACAAACCCGGGAAGGGGAGCTTGAATGGGGCTTCAAGGGGGCCACCCTGTCCACTTCGGCTGCTGACGGGCAGAAGCTTTCTCTTTCCCTGGACCAAAGCGAAGGCAGACTGATCCTGCAGGGGCAGGCGTTACGTCTCTTCTTTGATTTTCCTATCGCCGACTATGGACAGCTCAGGGGGGAAGTCGATACCAGCCTGGAGACCCAGGTTCTAAAGGGAGAGGGTGAATTCGCTTTCAACAGGCTGGAATTGATCGAGGTGTTCGTTTCCGATCTACAACAAATCGATGGTTCAGCAAATGGCGAGTTCCAACTCGGCGGTACCTGGGATCATCCCAAAATCCAGGCAAGAATGGCCGTAGTCGATGCCAGCGCCAAGGTCCCGGCTGCGGGGATAAGTTTGGAGAACATCCAGCTGATGGCAAACAGCCGTCCTGATGGTTACATAGAATTCAACGGTCAGGCCCGTTCGGGGCCGGGTGACATCGAGATTCGGGGGCGTATCTTAATGGTTTCGGAACTTGCCGTCACCGCGACTTTGAAAGGAAGCCAGTTTCTGGTTGCTGACCTTCCCGAAGCCCGGGTACTGCTTTCACCACAACTTGAACTGAACGCCACCAGGGAATTGGTCGAGGTCAATGGCAAAGTCCATGTTCCCGAGGCCAAGATCGACCTCAAAACCTCACTGTTTCCCAGTCAGGAACCCGATATGGTTTCGGTTTCTCCTGATGAGGTCATCATAGGACGTCCTGTCGAACCGAAGAAAAGGGCTATGAACATTTCCACCAATGTCCTTGTGACTTTGGGTGACAAGGTGTATTTCAACGGCTACGGAGTTGAGAGCCAGTTGCAGGGTGAGCTGAGGTTGAGCAGCTGGAAGGGGGTTCCCAAAGCCGAGGGGGTGATCGAGGTGGTGAAGGGCAAGTTCGCCGCCTACGGGCAGAAACTGGACATCGACAGTGGCCGCATCATTTTCAACGGCCCGGTGGACAATCCGGGCCTGGACATCGAAGTGGCGCGGCGTTTTCGCCGCGAACAGATCACCATCACCCTTAACATAGGAGGTTCCGCCCGGGAGCCTGTCATCAAGATATCCAGTGATCCGTCGATGCCGGAAGAAGAGGCGCTTTCCTACCTGATCACCGGACGTTCATTACAAAACAGGTCTAGCATGACCTCTACCGGTTCCATGGAGAAGCAACTGACCAACGCTCTGGGTTCCCTCGGTCTGGGCTATCTCAAGAAGTTGGGGCTGAGCGAATACGCAGAAGTGGAGTTCGAAGAAGGTTTCGTCATGCTGGGCAGATACCTCACGCCTGATCTGTATGTGGGCTATGCCGTCGATGTCTTCGATGGTCTGGGCGAGGCGGTGGTCCGCTATCGGCTCACAGAGTATCTGACCCTTGAGGGCAGGTATGGTGAATCCCAGAGCGGAGATATTTTCTACACCATTGAAACCGACTGAAGGTGTATTTCAGTCGTCTTTGCACTGTGTCAATGTCAGGGGCATGCACTTTGGCTTCATAGATCATAAACAAGGACCTCAAATATTTTTTACCGTGAAATATTGTGGGAGGAAGCAGGGCATTGGTTTTCGGAACGCTGTCAATCCGTCCATGGAAGCTCGGACATGGCCGTCCAGGCCATGTACGCCCTCAAACCAACACCCTGCTTCCTCGGC
>JALVSV010000463.1 GCA_027024125.1 Methylothermaceae bacterium
GCTGGGCGATCTGTGACGGAACGAATGGTACCCCTGATCTCAACTACCGCATGTTGCTTGGCACCTCCCACCCGAGGAATGCCGGGCAAAGCATTGGGTCACGCAGTCATACGCACCGTATCCGGGGCGAAACAGGGATTGCCCGAGGCAGGCAGCGGGTGTTCCGGGATGGAATCAGACAACAGGTAAGGGTTCCTGGCGAAGGCCACAAGCATACGCTGAATTCCACCACCGAAAGAGCCGAGAACCTGCCCCTCAGCACTCAGGTTCTCTTCATCCTGAAGGTTCGTTGAGGCAGCGTTCTTACGCCAACCCCCCACCTCTGACTTCAAACTTGGTCATTCCGTGAAGACAACCCATTTTTACCGGGCCTGAAGGGTATGGAATGACTATCGAACATCCTGGTCGTTGACATAATTTGGATCGTTCGCCTCAGTGATCCCACGCCAGGCAAGATCGGGGTGTTTGGCCGCCCGCACCTCATCCAGACGTCTCAGTGGCAACGTATGCGGTGCCAGTTTGACCGTCTCCGGCTCTGTCATCGCCTCCTGTCTGATCTGGATCATCGCCTCGACGAAACGATCCAGGGTTTCCCTGGTTTCCGTCTCGGTCGGTTCGATCAACATACACTCTGGCACCAGCAACGGGAAATAGATAGTGGGGGCATGAAAACCATAATCGAGCAGGCGCTTGGCGAAGTCCAGAGCATTGACCCCGGTTTCCCTGGCCAGGGACTTCAGGGTAATCAGAAACTCATGGGCGGCCAGACGATCCTTGTAAGCGGGCACGAATCCACCCTCTCTCAGACGGTGCAACAGGTAATTGGCATTCAGGGTGGCGTGTTCTGCGACCCGCTCCATCCCCGAAGCTCCAAGCATTTTGATGTAGATATAGGCGCGCAGCAACACCCCGATGTTGCCGGCAAAAGCGGATAACCGACCGATCGTTTGCGGTCTTTCGGTTTCCCCGATCCAGTGGAACTTACCCTGGCCATCCCGCCCCACCATCGGCACGGGTAGAAATGGCGCCAACCTGGCATTGGCCCCGATGGGACCGGCACCAGGGCCACCACCCCCATGGGGGGTCGAGAAGGTTTTGTGAAGGTTCAGGTGAATGACATCGAACCCCATCTCACCTGGCCTAACCTTGCCAAGTATCGCATTCAGATTGGCCCCATCATAATAGAGCAGCCCCCCTGCACCATGAACGATGGCCTGAATTTCCCGGATCCGCCGTTCAAATACCCCCAGGGTCGATGGGTTGGTCAACATGATTCCGGCGGTCTTTGGCCCCACGGTCTGGCGCAACACTTCCAGATCGATATCGCCTTGGTCATCGGTGGGAATTTCCCGTACCTGATAACCGCACATACTGGCGGTCGCAGGGTTGGTCCCGTGGGCGGCATCGGGCACCAGAATCTCATTGCGCTGGTGATCTCCCCGAGTGCAATGATAGGCCTTGATCATCGCCACCCCGGCAAATTCACCCTGGGCGCCGGCTGCAGGCGTCAGGGAGATTTCTGCCATGCCGGTCACCTCCGCCAGGGTTTCCTGCAGTTCATAGAGGCAAGCCAGCAACCCCTGGACGGACCGAACATCCCCCGATGGATGGCAGTTGAGAAAACCCGGTTGTTTTGCCAGCACGTCGCAGACCTTGGGGTTGTACTTCATGGTGCACGAACCCAGGGGATAGAAATGTGTATCGATGGAGAAATTCTGCTGCGAGAGCCGGGTATAATGACGCACCCCCTCCAACTCGGAAACTTCCGGCAGTCGTGGTGGTTTTTTTCGCAGCAAATTCCTGGGAATGTCGGACAATACTTCAGTGTCGAGACGGTGCCATTGGGCTTTGGTGCCACAGCCCGGGCGGGAGCGTTCAAAAATCAGCATCTTCCCTCTCAGGTTGATTTCAGGATTGCTGCAAGTTGCTCTGTATAGTGTTGGATGTCGTGATCGGTGCGGGTTTCGGTGGCACAGACCAATAAGCTATTACCCAGCTCCGGGTAATAGCCATGTAGAGCAAGTCCGCCCAGGATTCCGTCATCGGCCAGACGTCGTAGAACATTGGTTGCCGGATGAGGCAACGTCACCACTGCTTCGTGGAAAACCGGTGATCCAAATCGCTGTTCTATTCCGGGAATTTCTATGAGACGGCCAATCAGCCGCTTCAGATTGGCGTGTGAGGCTGCCGCCACCCGTTTCAGGCCTTCCGGCCCCAGCAGCGCCAGATAGACCGTCGCAGCCGCGGTCAGCAGTCCCTGATTGGTGCAGATGTTGGAGGTCGCCCTGGAACGGCGAATATGCTGTTCCCGGGCCTGCAGAGTCAGTACATAGCCGCGCCGGCCCTCACTATCTACCGTAGCGCCGGCAATTCGTCCGGGAAGCTGGCGCAGATACACCATCTTGCAGGTGAGAAATCCGAAAAAAGGACCGCCGAGAGACAGAGGGATACCCAAAGGTTGGCCTTCGCCGCAGGCAATATCGACGCCTTCTTGCCCCCACTCCCCCGGCGGCTTGAGCACGGCCATCGCCGTTGGATTGACCACTGCGATGGACAATGCCTCGTGCCGTGCCGCCCAGTCAGTCAAGGTATCGACGTCTTCCAATACCCCAAAAAAATTGGGCTGGGGAATGACCATGGCGGTTACATGCTCGCCATCGAATCGATCGAGCAACCCGGGGTCGGTCATTCCGCTGCGCGAATCGAAAGGCAGCTCGACAAGCTCTATGTTCTGGTTGGACACGATGGTGGCGACAACCTGCCGGTAAACCGGATGTAGAGAGCGGGGCACGAGTATTTTCCTTGCCCGGCTGCGACGATTGGCCCTGACCGCCATCAATACGGCTTCGGCCAGGGCCGATGCGCCGTCATACAGCGAAGCGTTGGACACCTCCATGGCCAGCAATTCGGTCATCATGCTTTGATACTCGTAGACCAGTTGTAGCGTACCCTGGCTGGCCTCGGCCTGATAGGGGGTATAGGAAGAATAAAACTCCCCCCGGCTGACGATCTCCCACACCGCCGCAGGAATATGAT
>JALVSV010000464.1 GCA_027024125.1 Methylothermaceae bacterium
ACTCTGCATCGATCCATGCCTCGTCGGGATAGACCAGCTGCGATTCGTTGTATAAAACCGTCGCCATCCAACGAGAATGGATGGAGGACAGGCCGAGTCCCGTGAATCGTTCGGTGGTCGCCCCCCCATCGGTTAGCACCAGATCGCCCTTGATGACTTCAATCTGTATGGGCAACGCCGGCAGCTCAGCATCCAGCGTCAAAATTGAATAGATATCCGTTGATGAGGTTGCCCCGGTTCTTCCTGCTTTGGTGGCGAAACGGAATTCGATTCTGGGGACACCGCCCACATCGAGGTGGATACGCAGCAGACTTCCTGCAGGAACGGATTGATCCACCGGGATGACGATTTCATGTCGGGTAGTGGTCTCAAGGTCGAATTCAACCGGTTCTACCGAAAAACCTAAAGATGCCTTTATCGCATTGCCCCAGCTTCCTTCATTGCGGGCGGTCAATTGGGGATGGTGATTCTCGATTCCGTCGACCAGAACCTCTTTCAATTCCCCCCTGGCGACGGCTTGCCGATTGAGATGCTCCACCGCGCCACCGCTGCTTCCGCTGGGGGGTGCATCTGTCTCATAGTCGTGTACGATCCTGACGATATAAGCCTTGCGTCCCCCCTGCTCGAAAAACGATGCCACGGCATAGGGGAGACGACCGGGGCCCTCGAAGGCACCATAAAGGCGTTTGTAGTCATCCCAGCTTTCAACCGGGACCGCAATCGAACGTCTGACTGGCACATTTAGGCCAACCAAAGCACGGTCATGGCACCACGCTTCCGGCTCCTTCGGAACTCTGACAGGTCCCCGTGGAGCGACACCGACGAAAGCGCAGACATCCATTCGGACCCCACCGAGGCGATGTTCCGGGGGCCTGGGCAGGCGATAGATACCAGGTGCGCCCAAGGCAGTCTGAGAATTTGAATGTCTCATCATTCTTCGTAGATGCACTCTTCGGCAACGAGGCTCAGTTCCTCCATCGCCACTTCGCCACCGCCTTTGGCGGCAAGCGTCGGTCCGGTCCATTTTTTGGGCTGGGCGTTGCGCAATTTCCATGTCGAAACCGGGTTGCGGGCTTCGTCCAGCAGGGTGATCGTGACCTCCCGTGGCTCATGATTGCCGTTGCTGACGTTTTTCAGCCAGGTAAACAGGCTGGTCGATCCCACCAGGCCGCGTTTCAAGGTGATATCATCGGTTTTATAGGTGTTGGCAATCTTGCGTACGGTATTGAATTTTTCGTTGCCGTTACGGTATTCGGAATAATTCACTTCGCGTCCAAGTCCACTGACATCTGAAAAGCCGCCGACGGTTTCCGCCTCCTGCCCATCATCCAGAGACACCAGGAAATTGAATGCGCCGTAGGGGTTGTCTCGATAAGTCGCCATTGGATACCTCCTAAACTAATCGTGAGAGCTGAATTGCCATCACTTTCAAACCTTGGTATCGGCGGTCCATTGGCCGATCCGGAAGATGACGAATTCGGCGGGTTTGACCGGAGCGATACCGATCAGACAGATCAGCCGTCCGTTGTCCAGGTCATTTTGAGTCATCGTGGTGCGGTCGCAACGTACGAAATAGGCTTCCTCCGGGGAATTTCCCAGCAAAGCGCCATCGCGCCACAATACCAGCAGGAAATCCTCGACGGTGCGCCGGATGTTGGCCCACAAGCGAGAATTGTTCGGCTCGAACACCGCCCATTGGGTGCCTTTGTCGATGGTATGTTCGATGAATATGAACAATCGGCGGACGTTGACGTACTTCCATTCCGGGTCCGAACTCATGGTTCTGGCACCCCAAACCCGATGACCCCGTCCCTCGAAGAATCGCAGGGCGTTGATCCCTTCAGGATTGATCACTTCCTGGCGTGGTTTGTTGATGTTGACCTCAAACCGCGTCAGGCCCCGTACCACCTCGTTGGCGGGGGCTTTATGCACGCCCCGGGTGATGTCGTTCCTGGCATAGATGCCTGCAACGAATCCTGAGGGCGGCAGCAGCAATTGTTTGGGTGGAGCGCCCTGGGCGAACCGTTCCAAAGGATCGAACACCTTGATCCAGGGATAATACAGAGCCGCATACTTGCTGTCGAAACGGCCGCGAAAGTCGCGTATCTCGTTGAGGGAGCTGTTGATCGGGCCATCGACAATCGCGATCCGGTACTGTTCCTTTTGGGCGTGGGTAATCAGCTTCTGGGCGGCCACTTGTGAGACCGTGGCATCACCAAGATCTCCCGAATCGGGAAGGGCGACGATGGCGATGTCGTCAATTTCACCCAATGCCTCCAGACCGGTGGCTTTTTTTGCAGGATCGTCGGGATCGGCTTCCTGCCCGGCAAAATCGTCAGGGCCGGGGAAAGCGCCATCATGGCCGTTCTCCAGTCGTCCATTGACGTTTCCCTGCAAAGCGACCATCAGCTGGGCAGGGATGAACTGGGGCGAGGCTGAATCTTCCGGTTTCCATTCCAGCCACACCGGCGCATCTTCGTCTTCAGGATCGTCTTTTTGCAGGATCTTGCCGATATAACGTTTCTGATCCGGATGTGCCGCCAGTTCGGTGTATTCTTCTATGCGCTCGGTGCCTATTTTGACCCGTACCGTCATTTCGACCAGTTGGATCACATCGTTCATGGTCACCGGTGTTGCGGCTCCGGAATCGTCCAGGAAACTTTGCCGCCCTTCCGTATCCACCTCGACCACTCTGAGATTGGTCGGATCCAGGGGGGCGTTGTCTTTGGGGGTCGAACCGGGATCTCCGGCAGCGCCGGCAATGAATTCGACCACTGCACCCCGTTTGACCCGGGTGGCCTGCACCCCGAACTCATCGTGTTCATAGACGAGGTTTTTGCTTCGTGTGATCAGTGTCTCCACATACACGTTGCCTGCCTCCCCCGGCCAACGTGCAAGCCAGCGTGCAGTGATGTCTGCGACAGGGATGGTGCGCGAAGCGACCCCCCAGGCAGTCGTACCCGTCTCTCCCGCCAAGGGTACGAACACTCTGGAAACATAGAGCCGCTTAC
>JALVSV010000465.1 GCA_027024125.1 Methylothermaceae bacterium
GCAGTCGCTACTGCATTCACAAGACCTGCAGCAGAAACGCTGTCCATCTGGCTGTCATTGAGAGCCACAGGCTCTGCAGACGCCAAGCCACTCATGGACACTGCTGCACCCAACACCAGCGCTTTGATCAGTTTAGTCTTCATGGTTGATACCTCCTATTAAGGTTTTATCTCTTCAGTTTCGCTCTTCCTCCCAATAAAAAAGGGAGGAACATATCTGCCAGATCCGGACCCGCCGGATCAGCGGCAAATTCTTTAATGATAAAGTGGATTGTACAGAGCCGTCACTCCAATCACGACCGCTCCGGACATGTTCACGAATCCACCTTCCGCCTGGACCTCGACGCCGTAATACTGACCACCGGCCACATCTACCGCCACATCCACCTGGGTGTTGGTGTCAGGGGTATCCCCCACACCTGCCGCAGCAGCTTCTCCACCCGCATAGGCCGCCTGCCCTCCCGTGGCACTGATCGCACCAGGCGTCGAAGTGGTCACCAGGGTCGTCGTCGAGGTCTTCGACAAGGTCAGCATGCTGGCAACCGCATCGGCCGTCGCCAACGCCCCAGCACTCAGCCCCGCCGTCACTTGGTCAAGCTGTTCGGGTGCCAACTCCACCGGCGCCGCACTGACCGTGCCTGCCGATAAAATCGCTGCCGAACACATTATCAATAGGTTCCTGTTCATTTCTTACATCCCCCTCAGGGTCTTCACTAAGCCGTTCGCTTGTAATAAAGCAAGCCACATGCCAAATGCCAAGACCCCCCACGTAACCCAATGATCTGCAAACGATTCCCCATCCAAAAACAACCACACCCCCTCCCCACGACCCCAGACACCCATCCTTGTGTCAAATTTATTGACAATCCATGGGGAAATTACCGGGGCCAAATCTGTTTGTTTCGCACATTAGCCCAAAATCAACATGACCACACAGGAGCGAACAGAGTATATCTCATTGAACTATATTGGATTTTTTTGAATACCCTCAACGCTTTTCCAGCCTGTCAAGCCAACTTTACACTTTAGATAAATATATCTTGAATGGCTGGATGATCCGTAATGCCAGAATCACTCTATTAAAGCTGCTAGATCAAAGCAGTAAAGGCTTGTAGAACTCTATTGTTTCCCTGCACTCACCATTGGCGTCAGTTTTTTTTACAAAAAATGATCATTGCTCGTTAACTCACGAATAAAGTCCAGCCAATCCTCCAGTTACTGGAACCATTTAATCAATATTCCCAGCCTATAACCTCTTCTTTTCGGCCGTCAGGACGAAGGTCTCAAGCCAAAAGGCATAGATCATGGAAGCTTTCGAACCCACGACCAACATCATTAAGGCCCAATTATTGCTTATAACTCTCACGAGGGGATAGAATGTGATTTCTTCATTTTGTTTCACGTCTATCCATCCCCATGTAACATACTTCTCAAGAACCAAACATAATCGAATCTAAGGAGTAACATACTATGCAACATTCCAATCGGCACCATCACATTTTGAAACTTGCCTTGGGGGCCTGTTTACTCGGTCCCACCATCGCCTTGGCAGCATTTACCTTTCCCCCTTTTGGAGGCGGTGGTGACAATGAATCCACTCCGACCCCATCGTCGCAGGTCAGCAATGCATTGGTAATCTGTACATTACCTCAGGGCGATAGCTCTTCTTCGTGCTCTTCATCAGGAAGTACCTCAAGCTCCTGCACTTCAGGTGATGTAGCCATACCGAGTCTCGTCTCTCAAGTAGACACCAGCACCAATACACCCTCCGACACGGAAGACGATCTCAAGAGCAGAGTCGGCGACCCTTGTATGGATGTCATCGATACCATTGAGAACAACTATTCTGGTAAATGCGATTTCTCAGCGAATGGCGTCAAGTTGTACTATCAATGTACCTTGAAATAAGATATTGATCTGAAGAATGCAGAGAAGGGCTATGAGCCCTCTCTGCATACACTTTTATTCGGCAAAATGAACTGGCGGCGGTGGAGTGCGGCATGCAATTACTTTTGAGAACAACTTTTTTCTTTCTGACGCTGGCGGGTCTGCCAGTTCTTGCGGCTACATCAACAGTCACCACCACCCCAGCCATTACATCACTCAATGCACTCACATGGTATGATGGTGACCGGGAACGTAGTTTCTATCTGGCTACTGATGAAATAGTCCTTTATAGCCGCCACCCAGTCCCCAGTGAGCAATGGGAGCATATCCTTTCCGCCACCTTAGCGGACATGCCGAGCAGTGAAATCGTCCATGCCAATGAAACCCTAGCGCACATCAAAATAAGGTCCGCTTTGAGCAGGAGCGCTATCAACGGGTTGTTACAGCAAGATGGTTCGAGCGGGGTTGTCCTTGCGCCCGTTTTTTATCCATATCCTCAGGCAAGTCAAACAAACTCTTATGTCATGCTGCCGGAGATGATCGTTCACTTTTCTTCTCCCACAACTGACGAGCAGGCCCGCCTATGGGGAATGAACAATGGCATGTCTCTTTCGAGAGCTTTGTCTTTGGACAACGCGTATCTGTTCTTATGCAAAGGGATTCAGTGTTTGAAAAAAAGCCGGCAGATTCACGACCTAGATCCCCAGGTACGTTACGCCTATCCCAATTGGATACGACCACGCCAGCACCGCAAGATTTCCTTCGGTTTGAATGCCGATCTGAGTATCAGTAAGACCGCTCATCCTAATCCGGTAACCGAGGGGGAGCTATTGGAGTACGAGATCGTCATTCACAACCTGGGCCCGGCAACGTCCAGCGCAGTTCAGATGACCGATGCCCTCCCTGAGACCGTCCATTTCGATTCCATCCATGCCTCCAAAGGATTCTGTTCCGGAACAACCCACATTCAATGCAGTATCGGCCTGATGAATGCTGGTGAATCCACCACCATCACCCTCCGAGTTATCCCTTCGGCAAGTGGCGAAATCACCAACACGGCACAGGTTTCCGGATTTGGGACCGACCCGAACCCCAACAATAACTC
>JALVSV010000466.1 GCA_027024125.1 Methylothermaceae bacterium
TACTTTCGGGCATCACCTTTTGGCATGGTTCGAAATGCTACAGCGCGACCGGGAACGTTTCAGGGAATGCCGGAACAGGCTCAATGTGATGCCGCTGGGTGCAGCAGCACTGGCCGGAACACCGTATCCCATCGACCGTCTCTATACTTCTGAACTGCTGGGCTTCGATCGCCCTGCAGCCAATTCCCTCGATGCTGTTTCAGACAGGGACTTCGCCATCGAGTTCGGTGGATGTGCCTCTTTACTCATGATGCACCTGTCGCGTTTCTCAGAGGAACTGGTTCTATGGACCTCGGCCCAATTCGATTTCATCGATCTTCCAGACGCCTTCTGCACGGGGTCATCCATCATGCCACAAAAGAAAAACCCGGATGTTTCGGAGCTGGTACGCGGCAAGAGTGGGCGCGTTTTCGGCCACTTGATGGGCCTGCTCACCCTGATGAAGTCCCAACCTCTGGCATATAACAAGGATAACCAGGAGGACAAGGAACCTTTATTCGACACGGTGGATACGGTGATCAACTGCCTGCGGGCTTTCGCCGACATGATGCCCCACGTCGTTCCGAAAAGAGACCGCATGCGTGAAGCTGCAAGTCAAGGTTACGCAACTGCCACTGATCTGGCCGATTACCTGGTCCGCAAAGGCGTCGCATTCAGGGATGCACACGCAATCGTTGGCAAGGCGGTACAAATGGCCCTGGACAGACAATGCGATCTGGCCGAGCTGCCACTAGACAGCCTGAACTCCCTCTGCAGCGTCATCAATGCCGATGTCTACGATGTCTTGACCCTGGAGGGCTCGGTGGCCGCCAGAAATCACTTGGGTGGAACCGCCCCCTCCCAGGTGCGAAAGGCAGTCGAGGAAGCCCGTTCTCGTCTGGAGCAGGCGATTTGACCAGCAATTGGCCAATACTTCGGCTTTTTGTGTCATACTTTCCAAAATGAAGGTTCAGGGGGACAAATCATGATCGTAACACTGGATGATTTGAGCATCGCTCTGGAAAAAGCCCCGATGGGTGTCTTGGTCCTCAAAAACAACCGCATCGCATGGTTGAACGAAGTCCTCACCGATGTGGCCAAACGCCCCAAAGGGGAGTTGATAGGACGGCCACTCCAGGAAACCCCCCTGGCTTCACTACCCAACCATTCCCTGGCGGAAATACCCATCGACGACAAGGTGCGGTGGCTGGAACACCGCCACACCCACATCCTGGAAGGCAGTGAGATCCACTATTTTCTCGATGTCACCGAGCATATCGAGCTCAGGGAAAAAGTCGAACAATTACAACAACGCGTTTATTCGCTGGAAACCACGGATCCTGTCACCGGTCTTCAGAACCGCCGCTCCATCCTTCAGGAACTCGACCGCCAGATCAGTCGCAGCCGTCGCTATCAGAACCCCCTGTCCCTTATCCGCCTGAGTATCAACAGTGAAAGCAGCGGGCCCCGGCTCCATTCCCTGCTCAAAACCATCAGCCAAACCCTCAAGGACAAGTTACGCTGGGCCGATGAAATCGGAATGCTCGACGAGCATACTTTCTTGTTGATCCTGCCTGAAACATCGCTGGAGGATGCCAAGGAACTGGCCGTCAAGCTTCTCAGTGATCGCGCCACTTTCGATTTCAAGGAAGGAGAAAGCAGCATCCGTTACGGGGTTGCCGCGTGGCAGAAAGGAGACGACCTGAACAAACTGTTACGCAGGGTGGAAAAGGATCAGGAAATCAACCTCAGCGCACTTCTGTCCTGACACTTGCATTCTACGGACCATCCACCAATTCGTCTGGGGGCACCCGGGGAAGAAATCAGCCGAAAAAGTCTCCATACACTGGCCCGTCGTTTTCTTCATCTGCATCGCCAGCGTCTCAACACCCTAAACCAATGCTTAAACCGGCTTCAAAGGGACTGCCTGGAAGTTTTGCCACTGCTATTCCATCACAACCACCCGGCACTTCCCGGTTTTTGTGGAGGGATAGCGCCTGCAGGGATCTGTGACTACCGGGCCTCTGCACCAGCCCGCCAAGCCATCAAACGTATCTCACCCGGCTTCGATTACCGCCGCCGGGGCAATCCAGAAGCCCCCATCCTGGCCTTGTTTTTGATGGGCAGCGTCGGCAGCGTCGCCTGGTCCGACGATAGCGATCTGGATCTTTGGGTCTGTCATCGCAGCGACCTGGACCCTGAATCGCTCCAAAATTTGGAGGCCAAGTGCAGAGACATTGAGCGCTGGGCGGAAAACAGGGGGCTTGAAATCCACTGCTTCCTCGTCGATCCTGAAGGATTTCGCCAGGGCAAACTTTCTCCACTGTCAGGCGAGAGTTCTGGTAGCACCCAGCATATTCTACTGCTCGAAGAGTTCTATCGAACGGCCATACACATGGCTGGACGCCGTTTATTATGGTGGCTGGTACCTCCGGAACAGGAACATCGATATGGTGAATACGCGGCCTATCTACAGGAGAAGCGTTTCATCGATTCTGCCGCCTTCATCGACCTTGGGGGGCTGGATCATATCCCCGCCAAAGAATTCGTCAGTGCAGGGATGTGGCACCTGTACAAAGCTCTGGATTCACCCTATAAGGCCCTCCTCAAGTTACAGCTGCTACTCAGCTATGCCGACGAATACCCACGACCCACCTGGTTAGCCAGTCGCATCAAGCAAGAAATCTACGCAGGCCACTTTGAAGAATCGAAGCTCGACCCCTATATCCGCCTGTATGAAAAGGTCGAGCGTTTTCTGATCGAACAGCAACAGGAAGCCCTGCTCACCCTGGTCCAACGGGGGTTCGCCCTGAAGACGCGCCACGCCATGCATTATCCACACCTGCGCCCCCGGGTGGAATCGTTGCTGCGAATCTGGGGATGGAATACAGACAGAGGCTGGTCGACGCATCTTTATCCTCGCACTTTCGAAGCGCTGAAAGAAGAATGGTACACCTTGGTTCGGGCCCTGAAACTAGGCTACAGAACCCTGCGCCGCTTTCATTACCGTTACGCCTCCGGGCAAAGCAAGAATCAGGAAGATCTACGCATTCTTGGCAGAAAACTCAACGCTGTACTTGAGAAACGCCCTGGAAAAGTGGAGATCGTCAACCTGACCACCCCCGCCGATCTCAGTGAACCACACCTTCTCATTACCAGCGAAACCGGTCGCGATACCCCTGACCTTTGGGAACTCAGGCGTGGCAACAAACGGGACAATTCAGAATCACCATTACTCCAGGCCCACTACCTGATAGAGCTCATTGCCTGGGCACAGGCGAACCATCTGGCTGGTCCTGCCACTCACTGGAACGTGCTCTCTGAAACGATCCCACTGCAAACCACCGAACTGCGGTTCCTGAATCAAACCATCAGGCATTTCCTGGCCAATACATTGACCCCGCAAATGGAAACCTTCCGCTCCAGGGCAAAATTGCAATGCGTCGCACTTTTTCCCAATATCGCCACTCCAGGCCGTCCCCAACGGTCTGTCTATGAAATCACCAGCGAACGCTTTGATCCCCTGGCCTATGGTGCCAATCGCCAAGTCCTCATCCATTCCATGGAAACCTTGATACTCAACAGCTGGGGAGAACTTCAGGTAAAACACTATGAAGGTCTTGAGGGACTGTTCGATTGCCTGTGTCTACTCTACGATCAGGCAGGTCCAACCCTGCAACTGGAGGCCCATTGTTTCACTTCACGCACCCTCGCCATGAGGCTCGTGGAGCTCTTTAGAACTCTGGCCAAAGCCATGGAAATGGATGATGCCGGACAGTTCGTGTTGATCGCCGGCCATTCCTTCTATCTGTTCCAACAACAAAACAGGTCCCTCAACTGGTGGGAAGTGGGGGAAGAAAAGGCATTATTGGAACATCTAGAGCGACCGAGGGAAAAATTTGCCCACGTCGTCTTCGACCGTCACGCCATGAATGACAGTCCCTTACCTTACCTATACCAGCAAAATCAGCCAGACAAATTACAGTTATTCGTTCACCCCTTGAAACGGGGAACAGAAATCTTCGTATTGGATGAACGCGGAGCCCTGTTTCATCAACTCCATACCGATACCCCCTTCCCTGCCATCGTCCAACGCTATGTCATTCTGCTGGAGGCCCTGGACCGCCGCTATGGCGGAAAACTACCACTGGAAATTGATCGCCTGGAACAAACGACGGCTGGAAAGTGGAAGAAAGAACCCTTGGAATCCATCCAGATTTCCGATACGGCCATCGATGTGCGGGTATATGCCGAGGAATATCCCGGATCGGCCGTTCACTATACCATCGTCTGTGACGATCGGGAATTTTGCTCAGAAGAACTGGAAGAACGGGTATTTACTGTGGCCGCCAGCCATATCAAACGCCTACGCCGGGGAAAAACAGCCTATCCTGTGTATGTGAGCGACATCGAGGTGCCACCGAGCGTGCTGGGAGTCCCATCGTCATCCATGATTCATACCGCACCATTGCTACATTACAAACGCAGGCTGGAGCAACGACTCAATCAAACATAATCCAGACGTTGGACAAGCCAGTGGTGGATGATCGCAATCTCTTCCGGACAAACGGCATGCGGCATCTGAAACTCATGCCACTCCACCTGATACCCCAGATCCACTAACAACTGGCGGCTCTCTCTAGCCAGGGCAATAGGCACGATCGGATCCATACTGCCATGCATCATCAAAATGGGAGGCGAGTCGGGCTTGGCAGACGGAAAATCTTCCACCAGCGCCACATAGGTGGACAAGGCAATGATCCCGGCCAGGGGTGGTTGGCGCCGCCCCCCTGTCTCCAATGCAATCACCCCTCCCTGGGAAAAACCGGCCAATACGATTCTGCCTGGCTCGATACCACCTGCGATCTGCTCATCGAGGATAGCATCGACGATCCGTCTGGAATGCCGAATCCCTTCCCGATCCACCTGCATCCGCAGATCTGGCGCCACAATATCGTACCAGGCCCGCATTTGCATGCCTCCGTTGATGGTCACGGATCTGACCGGGGCATGGGGGAAAACAAAGCGGATTGCCCCCGGTAATTTTAGCGCCGTGGCGATCGGTTCGAAATCGTGGCCGTCGGCGCCCAGGCCATGCAACCAGATGATACAGGCATCGGGTTGAGGTGCGGTTTCAATGATCACCGCATCAGGCAATTGAGAAGAGATCAAGTTGACGCCTCCCATAAGGCAGGGTAAAAAGAAAAAGAAAACAATAGGGAGTCCATTATGATTCAGATCGATCTGACCAATTCCGAAAAAGACCATCTCATCGAAGCCTTGGAGAGCTATCTATCCGATCTTCGTTATGAAATCGCCGATACCGATTCGCTGGACTATCGGGAAAAACTCAAGGAAAAGAAAGCGGCGCTGGAAAAGGCCTTGGCCGCGATCAAACAAACCTGATGGCTCTATATCCTTTTATTCGATAGTACTCTCATCAAGATCAAAGGGCCCGGGCCCTCATGAAGGCCTGCTCTGCGATGCCTGACCAAGTGGAGACCTTTATACGGAATTTGTCGAAGGAATCGTACACCTTGCGGGCAAACGGATCGCCGGCGGCAATCTCTTCGACCACTTCGGATGAAAGACTCTTGAGCCTCTTCAACACATCGTCCGGCAAGGGCCGGACCTTCACCCCATGCTCTTTCACCAGAGTCTCCAGGGCCTGCTGATTGCGTGCGGTCAATTCCGAGATCATATCGATATTGGCCGCCTGGCAAGCGGCCAAAACAATATGTTGAAGATCCTTGGGTAACTCCTCGTAGGCGGGCCGGTTGATGAAACATTCGATCACCGAACCAGGCTCATGCCATCCCGGGTAATAATAGTTCTTGGCCGCCTTGTACAAACCAAAGGCCAGATCGTTATAGGGACCGACCCATTCCGTAGCGTCGATGGCACCCGACTGCAGAGCGGTAAACAACTCTCCCCCCGGGATATTGACCGGGGTGCCACCGGCACGCTTCAGCACCTCGCCACCCAGGCCGGGAATACGCATCTTCAACCCCTTCAGGTCGTCCAAAGAATGGATTTCCTTGCGAAACCAGCCCGCCATTTGAGCACCGGTATTGCCTGCAGCAGTGGGGATGAGATCGAACCTTGCATACAGTTCGCGCCACAACTCCATCCCGCCACCATAATACAGCCAAGCATTGACCTCCTGGGCGGTCAGCCCGAAGGGAACGGCGGAAAAGAACTGGAATACTTCCCCCTTACCTTTCCAATAGTAGGGTCCGGCATGCCCCATCTGCGCCGTGCCACGTGACACCGCATCGAAGGCCTCAAATGCAGGCACCAGTTCCTTGGCACCATAAACCTTGACAACAATACGACCACCGCTCATATCGTTAATTCGCTGTGCCAGCCGGTTGGCCGATGTCCCCAGCCCCGGAAAATTCTTGGGCCAGGCTGTCACCATCTTCCAGCGGAATTTCCTCTTGGCCAAGGCCACATTCGGTACCGTCAGGGCGGCCGTACCAACAGCTGCGCCGGTACCCAAGCTGCGAATGAATTGTCTTCTTTTCATTGTGTTTCCCAATGTCGGGGTTTCTGGTCAGCGCAGATTAAAACAAAGATCATCGGTCATGCAAATACATCGGGATTTGAGAACCGATTCACTTCGAATGACTCGCACCCTGAACCAGGAGCATGCCTCTGCTCAACCTGTCCATCACACCACCTGCCTCGGCTGGGATAGATGACGGAGCCCTGGGTACCTGCAAGCTCACGGTTCAATTGCCTCTGTTTGACGTGATAACATGGACATTGACAAAGTCCAGTCATTCATCACCGGGGGTTAGCATGACGCGATTGGAGCCCGAGCAAGTCGAAAACCCAAGAGTCGGTTTCATCTCTACCCGGATCGCGGGTACCGACGGGGTCTCTTTGGAAATCGGCAAATGGGAACAGATATTCGAACGCAACGGCGTGGAATGTTTCTTCATCACCGGGGAATCGGACCGCCCTGCCAAACGCACTGCACTCATCGAGTCCCTGCATTTCAATTATGCTCCCATCAAAAAGATCACCGACCAGGCCTTCGGTTCCGAATTGAGGACCTCGGAACTGACCCAGCACATCGTCGAGTATGCCAAACCGATGAAGCACGCAATCATCGAAGCAATCGACCGTTTCAGACTCGATGCAATCATTGCGGAAAACTGCCTGACCATCCCCATGAACCTGCCCTTGGGGGTTGCCCTGGTACAACTGATTCAGGAAATCGGCATCGGTTGCCTCGCCCATCATCACGATTTTTACTGGGAGCGGGACCGTTTCCTGGTCAACTGCGTGAACGACATCATCAACTATGCCTTTCCACCCCCTCTACCACAAATCCAGCACGTGGTGATCAACAGCCTGGCAGGGGAGGAGTTCAGTCGCCGCACTGGGCTTTCCTGCCGCATCATCCCCAATGTGATGGATTTTGCTTCCCCTCCAGCGCCTCCGGACGATTACGCCCGCTCCTTCCGCCATCAGATCGGACTGGCGGACGAAGACATACTGATCCTGCAACCGACCCGAGTCGTGGAACGCAAGGGCATCGAGCATTCGATCGAACTGATCCGCCGGCTCGATCCCGAGCACGCCAAACTGATCATCACCCACGCCATTGGTGACGAAGGAGACGAATACGCCAAATATATCCAGGAATTTGCCGACTTGCTGGGTGTCAGAATGCATTTTGTGGACGCTTGGATCGCAGAGTCCCGCGGCACCGCAGCCGATGGCTCGAGGCTCTATACCCTGGATGATGTTTATTCCCAGGCGGACTTGGTGGCTTACCCTTCGGAATATGAAGGATTTGGCAATGCATTCCTGGAAGCCGTCTATCACAAGTGCCCGGTCTTGTGTAACCGCTATGCCATATATCGAACCGATATCGAGCCTTGCGGCTTCAACACCATTCTGTTCGATGGTTTTTTGCGTGAAGAAACAATAGACCATGTCAGAAAGACGCTAAGCGATGAGTCATATCGACAGGAAATGGTGGAACACAACTACCAGGTAGCCAGCAGATTCTTCGGCTATCACGTGGTGGAAGACGAGGTCAGATCGCTCTTCACGCGCCCCCAGAATGTCTACCGCTGGCTGGCCAGAACCCGGCACGGGACAAATAGCCGCCAGATTGAGCCATGATCACCCCAATCCGTAACACACCCGGCCCTGTTCCGGTTTGATCCTCGACTATGAATGGACCTCTTAAAACACCAATTCCGGGCGCTCACAAAATCCATGTTTCCAAAAAAGCTTGCCATAATAGGATTATTGCTCGCTTTGACAACGAGTTGCGACTACTGGCAACAAAACTCCTATGTCACGGAAATCCCCTGGGCACTCACTGGGCAATGGGTCATTGCTGATTTACATACCCATACCCTGTTTTCCGATGGAAGTTATTCGGTAGCATCATTAGCTAACAAAGCGGTTGAAGAAGGATGTGACGTTCTGGCTATCACAGACCACTCCGATCTCGGTCTAAACGCAGCCAGCTCGGAGTACTTCCAGGCCATCACAAAGGCACGTCAAATTCATCCAGAGCTGATTCTGTTCGGCGGTTTGGAATGGAATATCCCTTCTTATCAAGGCCGTGAACACATCACAATATTGATCAATCCCTCACTCGAGAGACCACTGCTCGGAGAATTTAAGCAGCGCTTCGAGCCTTCCAGTGCTAACGACCACGAGGCATTGTCGTGGCTCACCAGCCATCTGCCCACAGAAAATGATGCCGTGCTCTTCTACAACCATCCCAGCCGTAAAGATGCAGACGTCAAGGAAAATCTCTATGACTATATCAATTGGAGCAGGGGGAATACCCTGTTTGCAGGCTTTGAAGGGGGACCGGGTCATCAGAAAACCAGGCCCATAGGTGCCTACAATCAAGCTTTGAAAACAGTGGATCGCTGGGATCCGGTCGTTGGCAAAATCGGCGGGGTATGGGACACATTACTCGACCGGGGGGCCAATATTTGGGCCTCCGTGGCATCATCTGATTTTCATAACGACACCCTCGATTATCC
>JALVSV010000467.1:0-355 GCA_027024125.1 Methylothermaceae bacterium
GGACTTCGTCGCCGAGCAGGAGGTGATCAATAAGGCCCACGGCGAGGCCGATGCGACCATGCTCCAGGCCATGCGCGAGGGACAGGGCGAGATATGGCAACGCATTACCGACGCACTGGTGCGCGGGGATACCAGCGCCCGGCCGCAGCTTATCCGGCAGGTGGACAGCCGCACGGTGATCGTGCACGAGCCGCCCTTCGGCCTGAGCGAGAAAAGCCCCTACCGTTTCCAGGGAATCTCTTTCTGGCATGGCACCCTGCGCGGCAAGCTCAAGGAGTTGAACCAACTGCGCGATGATCTGGGATTGGACTGGGCGTTGCAGTATCCGGCCGTGCAAGGCAACGAAGAGAAGGAT
>JALVSV010000467.1:365-2974 GCA_027024125.1 Methylothermaceae bacterium
CCCCCCGGCTGGCAACCTACGACGCGGAACACGGCCTGCGGCTGGGGCTTCCTTCCGACGGTCGTTACACCTCACCGATGGCAATTGTGCGCCGGCAAAGGCCCGACTACGCCGGCTATCAGCTTGAGTCCTATTCGTCCCACATTGCCAGTATGACGCGTATTTTCGAGGGTGATCCGGCAGCCCGCAACCCGCTGGCCGACGGCAGGCTACGTCATCGGCTGGCCTGGATCATGCGCCGCTTTGGCGAGCAGGATGGAGACTGGCACGTGCCGCCGGAATTGTTGGAGCGGGCCGTACGGCTGAGCCTGGCGTTGCATGACGTGGGCAAGCTGAGCGAGGGTTGGCAGTACTTCGCGATCAAATACCAGGAAGCTATCGGCGAGGGCAGCCCCCCCTTCTTGGTTGCGCACACACACTATGAGCGCGGCAATCCCATCCATGAAGAGGCGCAGAAAAAGACGCGGCGTTACAAGCCCTCTACCCACGCGGGCGAAAGTGCATCGGCTTCGGTGCGTCTGCTGTTCGAGGCACTGGACGGCCGCGCCTATCCCGGTCTCTATCGGGCCGCCTTCACGGCCATTGCCCGCCACCACAGCCCCGGCCTGAACGATGCAAAACCCTATCGACTGCACTCGCGCGCCGGTGAGACGGTAGCCGAAGCGTTGGGCGTGGCGGGGGATGCTAGATGGCAGGAATGGGCGCGCTGGTTACGCACCAGCGAGGAGGCGCCCAACGTGCGTAAATACCTGCCCGAAGCGCCACCTGAAGGTGACTGGGCCTGGTGGTTTCAATACTTCATCATCGTCCGTATCTTGCGGTTGTGCGACGGACTTTCGCAGGAGGAAGGCTGATGTATCAGGATATCTACTATATTCCCAAGCGCACCAGCACTTATAGCGATGTGTTAATGGCTTATGGGTTGGCAGTACTGCTGGATCGTATCTTCCGGCAGGTGAAGGACCCTGCTGAACGCTGGCGCATCGTCCTGGAGGACGGAGGTAGTCACTACCTGGTGCGGTTGAGTGAACCAGTACAGGAGGAATGGGTCAAGACGTGCACTTTCTTCCATCTGCTGCCTTTTATCACACGCAGAGGAATCACAGTACCGGATGGCTTAGTACTGATTAGGAACAGAGATCAAGAGCGTTCAGATTTCTTCAGATATATTCAATCAAAGGAGCAAACCGAGAATAGTAATCCGACGAGTCCCCCCCTACCAGACTTTCGGGTACTGGATTTTCTCGGTCATCAGAACGTACAGGTGACAAATCCGGTAAAAAAGAACGGCAAAATTGTCGGTTTTCAGTCCTATAATGCGGCGGTAATACGATGGGCGAAGTATCGAGATGGATTCAGCACTTCTGTCTCAACAATTCTTCAGATGTTTGCAGCTCCAGAAACCGACCTCAAGGCCATCGCCCAAGAATGGCGCAAGCTCAGTGAGGCTCAATCAGATGATGTGAGGATCACATGTTCTCAGGCACTCAACCCCATGCAAGGCCAAGGGCAAAACAAACCTAAGGCCAACGCTCTTGACACGCGGCAAAACCTCAACGAATTCTGGTTGCTGGAGTATTTGAAAGCGGTTGGGTTCTGGCGATGTGCCGCACCACAGTTGATCCGTCCCCCTCTTCGCAATCCCACAAGCCGCGACTGGGACAAAGCGGATTGGAAGGTCTATGTTCTCGCACCACGAACGTTATCTTTGAGTGCCCAAAGGGAGGCCTTCGATGGATTTCGCTCGGTGATTTCCTCGGAGACATCGCTCAAATCGGATGTAGTCTATGTCTTGCTGTTCAGCAGACACTGGCTGTCATATGTCGAGGCGGCCTGGCGTGACGAGGATGATTTCGACCTGCCCGCAGCGCCGGAGCAGGTCGTGGCCGGCTTTCATGTGGCGCAGTTCAAGCGCCTAAGCCGAAATGCCTACACCATGGTCAATCTGTCATTCCTCAGTCTACCTGCCTGGAGCGGCGACCTGCGGAATCGGGCTGACGTGGTGGCCTTACAGGAAATCATCGATGAACATCTGGCCGTGGTGCGCGGCATAGACGAAGGCCGCAGCGATGGCTTTGACCTGTTACGCCGCTACCGTGACTTCGTCTCCAGCGGCAACTGGGACGCCTTCTTCGACTTCATGGCTGGCTACAGCCATGACATTTTACGTAGGCTGAACGACGGCGAACACTTCGTACCAACTTTTACCACATCTCGACTCAGGAGGCTGATGATGACCAACCAAAAAGACCTTACTCCCATCGTGGAAAATACCGGGTTCCAGAACGTGGCCTACGCCATCCGGCACGCCACCATCATTCCACAGTATTGGAAAGGAGCCAAAAAACGCGGTGAGATTGACGAAGGCCCGCTCTACGATGTGCGCTATGGGCTGGCGGCAGAATTCAAGCGTAAAGCCACCGTGCGTGATGAATTTGTCAATGCTCTGATGGAGTTCGTACAAAATTACAACCAAGAAAACTCTCAGGTACTGGAAAATTTTAGGACCAGCGAGGAACTTGAGCGAAAGAAGCACTTTCTCCGCAAAGACTTGCGCACCCCAGATATCAAGGAGGTCGTGCGCCTGATCGACGACTACAGCTCCGAGG
>JALVSV010000468.1:0-2672 GCA_027024125.1 Methylothermaceae bacterium
GTAGATGACCGAATCCTCACTTTCCAATCTTTCCCAGGTAATCCCGGCAATGCTCGGCATGGCCTGGCGCATCTCCTCAAAGATGTCAGCCGGCCCGTGATAGTCCCAATCAAGGCCCATGCGTCTGGCAATCTCCTGGATGATCCACCAGTCCTGGCGCGCATCTCCAGGCGGATCAATAGCCTGCCGGCCCAGTTGAACCCGCCTGTCCGTGTTGGTGAAGGTACCGGTTTTCTCGGGAAAAGCTGAAGCTGGCAGGATCACATCGGCAAATCCCGCAGTCTCGGTGAGAAAGATATCCTGTACCACCAGATGTTCGAGTTTCGCCAGAGCAGCGCGGGCGTGAGCCACATTGGGATCTGACATGGCAGGGTTTTCACCTTCGATATACATTCCCCGGATCTGCCCCCTCTCGATCGCATGAATGACCTCGACGACGGTCAAGCCAGGTTCATGATCCAGCTGGGTTCCCCACAGCTGCTCGAACTTCTCTCGTGCATGATGGTTTCCCACCGGCTGGTAATCGGGAAAAACCATGGGTATCAGCCCGACATCGGAAGCCCCTTGAACGTTGTTCTGTCCCCTGAGGGGATGAAGCCCCGTCCCCGGCCGACCGATCTGGCCGCTCATCAGCGCCATGGAGATCAAACAGCGTGCATTGTCGGTACCATGCACGTGCTGGGAAATTCCCATTCCCCAAAGAATCATCGATGCTTTGGATTTTGCATACAGACGGGCCACTTCGCGAATGACATCTGCGGGAATGCCACAGATCGGTGCCACTCTCTCAGGCATGTAGTTTTTCAGATGATGTTTGAGATTTTCGAAGCCTTCGGTGTGTTTGTCGATGTATTCACCATCGTATAGCTCCTCTTCGACGATCACGTGCATGATGCCATTGAGCAGCGCAACGTCGGTATCCGGACGAAATTGCAGCGAATGGGTGGCAAAGCGGCAGATCTCGGTACGGATGGGGTCGGCCACAATCAGTTTTGCCCCCTGACGAACGGCATTCTTGATCCAGGTGGCTGCCACCGGATGGTTGACGGTGGTATTGGAGCCGATAATGAAGATCACTTCTGCTTTCATCACGTCGGCCACCGGATTGGAGACTGCCCCGGAGCCGATACACTCCAGTAGCGCAACTACTGATGAGGCGTGACACAGGCGGGTACAGTGATCGACGTTGTTGCTGCCGAACCCCGTCCTGACCAGCTTCTGGAACAGATAGGCCTCTTCGTTGCTGCCCTTTGCAGAACCAAAACCAGCCAAAGCCTTGGATCCAGATTGGTCACGAATGAGCCTGAGGCCACCGGCGGCCTCATCGAGGGCCTCTTCCCAGGTGGCTTCACGAAACACCTCGAGCATGCGTTCGGGATCCAACAGTTCGGTGGTCTTCGGCACCCCTTCGCGGCGAATCATGGGCCTGGTCAAACGATACCGGTTGTGGACGTAATCGAAACCAAACCTTCCCTTGACACATAGACGATTGTGGTTGGTTTCTCCGTCTCTGCCTTCAACATACAAGATCCGGTTGTCGCGCACGTGATAGGTCAAAAGACATCCGACACCACAATAAGGACAGGTGGATTCCACTTTCTTGTCCACTGGCATCATGCCCACGTCACCAGCAGGCATCAAAGCCCCCGTGGGACAGGACTGAACACATTCCCCACAAGCCACACAGGTGCTGTCCCCCATGGGATCGTCGATATCGAAAACGATCTTGGCGGCCGCTCCCCGCAAGGCGTAACCAATCACGTCATTGGCCTGCTCCTCGCGACAGGCACGGACACAGCGGGTACACTGGATACAGGCATCCAGATTCACTGCCATGGCTGGATGAGACAGATCCGCCCGGGGCTGCTGGCGTGAAGGATAGCGCGGGACCCCCACCTCCAACTTTTCCACCCAGTAATCCAGTTCAGAATCTTTGCGGTAAGGGGACCTTCCCTGCTCTGGCATGTCCGACAACAGCAGTTCCAGGACCATTTTCTGGGACTTCACCGCTCTTTCGCTGGCCGCCTTGACGTTCATCCCCTCTTTAGGTGTACGGCAGCAGGAAGGCGCCAATACCCGCTCCCCTTCGATTTCCACTACGCAGGCCCGGCAGTTGCCGTCGGGGCGCATGCCATCCATGTAACACAAATGGGGAATCTCGATTCCCTCGCGTTTTGCCGCCTGGAGGATGGTCTCGCCTTCATAGGCTGTGATTTCCTTGCCATCCAGGGTAAAAGTGATGGTTTTCAAATCATGCATGAATTCGGGATTCGCAGCCATCGCTCAGCCCTCCAGTTCGTTGGGGAAATATTTGAATACGCAGCGAATGGGATTGGGTGCTGCCTGCCCCAGCCCACAGATCGAAGCATCGGCCATGACCTGGCACAGGTCTTCCAGACGCTCTGCATCCCATTCACCCCTGGCCATCAGGGTTGCAGCCTTGGCAGTCCCCACTCGGCAGGGCGTACATTGACCACACGATTCATCTTCGAAGAAACGGGTGGCATTGAAGGCCAGGTCCTTGGCTTTGTCGTGCTGGGAGAAGATGATCACTGCAGCAGAACCGATAAAACAACCGTAGGAATTGAGGGTATCGAAATCAAGTGGAATATCGCCCATGGAAGCAGGCAGAATGCCACCGGATGCTCCACCGGGAAAATAGCCGTAGAACT
>JALVSV010000468.1:2682-8974 GCA_027024125.1 Methylothermaceae bacterium
CCGCAATACTCGTCGATCAACTCACGGACTGTGATTCCTGCAGGCGCAAGATGCACCCCCGGTTTGTTCACTCGCCCCGAAACCGAGAAGGAACGTAATCCCTTGCGGCCGTTTCGACCGAAAGAAGTAAACCAGCCGGGGCCCTTCTCGACGATGTCGCGCACCCAGTACAAGGTTTCCATATTGTGTTCCAAAGTGGGGCGACCGAACAAACCCACCTCGGCAAGATAAGGCGGTCTCAAGCGTGGCATGCCACGCTTGCCTTCGATCGATTCGACCATCGCCGACTCTTCACCACAGATATAGGCACCAGCACCACGGCGCAATTCGATTGCAGGAAGCGGGGTCTTTACCGGTGGATTCGCCTCCAGCCGGTCCAGTTCGGTCCGAAGAATCGTGCGGCAGGCAGGATATTCGTCGCGCAGATAAATATAGATCCTCTCACAACCGACCACTTGGGCTGCCACCAGCATACCTTCGAGAAACCGATGGGGATCGGATTCCAGATAATGCCGGTCCTTGAAGGTCCCCGGTTCGCCCTCGTCGATGTTGACCGCCAGATATCTCGGCGCCGGCTGTTTCTTCACGATTTCCCATTTCAGGCCGGCAGGAAAACCAGCACCACCCAGACCGCGCAGCCCCGAGTCCTTCATGGCCGCAATCACGGTTTCCGGAGTTCTCCTTCCATCCATTAGTTCACGAAGAAGCTCGTACCCACCCTCTTTTAGATAGGCCTGATAATCGATATACTGCGGAATCTGTGCTTCGGTCTTCTTGGCTTCCACGGCATTCACGACGGTTTCGACTGTGGCGTGGTCCAAGGGATTCTGGCCGACGATGGCCACCGGGGCATGCTGGCAACGACCTACGCACGGAGCCGGCAAGACCCTCACCTGTTCACCCAGTCCTTCTTTCAGTGCTTCAAGCAGCTCATGCGCGCCAGCCATCTGACAACTGAGGGATTCGCAGATCCGAACAGTCAAAGGTGGGGGTGGTGTATCGCCTTCTTTGACCACATCGAAGTGGTGGTAAAAGCTTGCCACCTCATATATTTCTGCAGGTGCAAGCTTCATCTCATAGGCCAGGGCAACGATATGTTTAGCAGAAATATGATGATAGGCGTCCTGAATCTCATGGAGGTATTCGATCAGGAGATCCCTGCGCCTCGGTTTGTTTCCAAGCAGGGTACGCACCTCTTCCAGTGCTTTCAAATCGACAGAGCGTCCTCGGGACACCCGTGATTTCTTTTTCATATCGCGTGCCTGTTGCGCAGCCATATATCTACCTTAAAAACTGGTTACAATCTGACAAATCTAAACAGAGAACCAGAGGGAGTTCAAACCGTAATTATTGACAGCTTAATTTCATTTTAAGAAACAAATAGACTCGGCCTCCCGTTCAACCTGTTGTAATTTGGTTCGTAACTTCCCGGCCTGAGGAGGATCACGAAATACCCCGCCCTTCTCACCCGGCATGGAACGCAGGTTCCTGAACACGATCGCTTCGGAATATTCCTGATAGCTCATCCTTTTCGCCAACTCGTCGACCATGCAGCTGCAATGATAAAGGTTGTCATAGTTCTGGCCGCCATGGTCACGCATGCACTGAAACACATACTCCACCCTTGCCTGGGTGGGAAAATCATTGACCTGCGAAGAAGCGGCTACCTGGGTCGATCCATCCTTGGGAACCTGATTCTGACTAACACAAGACACCAGAAAGGTGGCAATACAGACAGTCATCGAGTCACGAAAAAATCTGCTCATGGTCTCTCCTCTAGCAAATGGATCTCCGGAAAGGATTGGCTTAAATTGTTCCATCGTACCCAGCACCCTGATGGCAGTGTAGATTTTGGGCTTGGGGTCATTATGACCGATCCTTGGGGGGGATGACAGCCATGGAAGCCAGATACAGGACCCCAGTCCCAAGCAGGCCAGCCCAAGGCAAATGGCTAAAATGATTGGAGATCACGATCTCCTGACAGTACCGGGCAACTGGCCGGAACCTGACAAACCATCTGGCCCGGTTCGTTTATTCGGCCTGCACCGGAAACAACCAGGCTCAGCAACATGATTCCGGCCGCTGATGGTGGGTGGTGTCACCAATACCGTTCTATGGAGCTTCCTGCTGTATTTTGGCTGGAAGGGCTCGCCAGATATTTTATTCTCTGGCTGGCATATGATCAGCGGTTTTTTCTGGTCCATTTGGCCTACCAACTCTATCGGGGCATCGACATTACCCGAAATGGCAAACCGCTGCGGCTGTTCCAATTGGCCAGCTTACTGTATGCAACAGCATGGACACTGATTGTGATGCTCGTCTTTGGAGCAGAAGTCCTGCTGCCATTGGATTTTTTATCGCTCTACGTCACGATCAGCCTAATGCATCAACTATGGCGCTCGCCACAGACGGCTTCCCTGGAAACCCGAAACAAATCCGGGTGATCGTAGCGGCATAGCCAACCATATTGGTGATATACCGCAAAGACATTTCTGGGACGAATCATCATGGATTCATAATAGTGACTTCAGGGGGTTCGATCATTCCCCTTCCTGGTTCCCCGTTCCTCTTGGATCCGGGACTGAACACCCTGACTGCAGTCTCTCCAGATCAATCCCACGAAAGTCACGTACCTGCAGATAGGGCATGCCTGTTATCGGCCGACCTTCACGGACCACCCAGACCACATTCATCCCGGCCAAGGCGGCTGCCTCCAGCTCCTCCTCAATGTCGGACAGAAACAGGACCTCCCTGGGCTTCAAACCGATGCTGTCGACGATCCTCCCATAGCTGTCAGAGGCTTTCTTACTACCTGTCCGGGTGTCGAAGAAGCCGGAGAACAAAGGGGTGAGGTCCCCAAAGGCCGTGTGCCCGAAAAGCAGCTTCTGGGCGGGAACCGATCCCGAGGAAAACACATAGAGCGTCACGCCTTGGTTTTTCCATTCCCGCAGCTTGGCTACGGCATCCTCATAGAGGTGCCCCTGAATGTCACCACTCTCATATCCCTCCTGCCATATCATCCCCTGCAGGGTCTTGAGTGGAGAAATCTTGCGGTCCTGGTCACTCCATTCAAGCAGCTGTGAAATGACACCCTCCAGATCCAATGTGTTTGCGGAAAGTCGCCGGACCTCTTCCACCACTTCTTTCACGCCCAGATCCTCATGGTGATCGCGCACAAACCCGGCCAACCGTTCCCGCGCATAAGGAAACAGCAATTCCTTGACGAAACTCAGGGAAGAGGTGGTTCCCTCTATGTCGGTAACGATTGCCTTGATCATCCACAAAGCTCCACATACTCCTCCAACCTGGGGAAACGGGTGGCAATGTCTCTGCCAGTATATTCTGCCACCCATCCTTCAGGTGTCGTGAACAGGCGTATGGCCTTGAGTATGGGGCGTTCACCCATATCGAACCAATGAGGGGTGCCGGCAGGAACACTGATCAGGTCGCCAGCCTGACACAGTACGATGTACACCTGCTGCCCCGGATGAAGATAGAAAAGCCCTCTTCCCCCGATGAAGAACCGAACCTCAAAATCGCTGTGAGTATGTTCGGCAAGAAACTTCTGCCGAAGCGCCTCACGCTGGGGGTGGTCGGGATCGATACTGATGACATCGGCAGACTGAAAACCGTACTTCTGCTTCAGACGTGCCACGGGATCTGCATAGGCTGCAAGAATGGCCTCCTGGTCAGCATCGTTGAGCAGGGGTTGACTGGCACCCCAGCGTTGAAACAACACCCCGATTTCATCCAGCTTCGCAGCGATTTCCCGATAGTCCGAAAAGCGCTTGTAGGGATCGAAATCGGTTTCAGAATGGATGGTGAGAATGCTCATGTTTTAACTCCGTGCAACAGACCTTCGCATTGGAACATAAATTCTAACGCCTCCACCGCCATCAAGGCGGATGACACGCTATTTCCCCAGGTATAAAAGCCGTGACCGGCGATGATGTAGGCATGCATCCCGCCATGTTCGTCGATCCACCGATCCACCCTCTTGGCCAGACGGGGAATGTCTTGATCATTGGGAAAAATGGGCACTATCAAGCGATGTGCATGCGTGTCAATTCCATCGAGGGCTTTGAGGAGTTCGTGATCCTCCAGAACCAGATGACCACCGAACAAGCGCGAGACCAGCACGGCCGCAGGGGAATGGGGGTGCAGTACCGCCCGAATCTCTGGAAAGCGGTGGTAAAGAGCCAGATGCAACCCGGTTTCAGCCGAAGGTCGCCGCCCGTCCAACGGCCTGCCTTGACTGTCCAGGCGCATGACGTCAGCCGGAGTGAGTCGCCCCTTATGGGTGCCCGAGACAGTGATGGCAAAGCTACCATCTTGCAGCCGCACCGAGAAATTACCGCTTGTGGCAGGGACCCATCCCCGATCGTACAGTATCTTACCTGCCTCGATCAACTCCTGGGCCCGGTCAGCGAATTCAGTCGTCACGGCACCGACAGATTGTCAATCAGCCGGGTCGCCCCAATCCTGGCTGCCGCCAGAATCACCAGGGGACGATCATCGGCTGTAGCCCCGGAAAGATCCGTACGGCGGATCTCGAAATACTCTGGCTGCAGTCCCCGGTTCTCGAGAAACGCCATAGCCTGCCTGGACAGGGCCACGAAATCTTTCTCTCCCCCGACGATCGCGTCCCGAGCCTTGCACAGGGATTGATAGAGGAGTGGTGCCAGGGCCCGTTCCTGTAGATTGAGGTACCGGTTGCGGGAACTCAGCGCCAGGCCATCCGCTTCGCGGACGATGGGGACCGATTCTACCCGTACCGGAAAATTGAGATCTGTAACCATCTTCCGGATCACCTGGAGCTGTTGGTAGTCCTTCTCGCCAAACAACGCCACATCCGGTTGCACCAGATTGAACAGTTTGGCAACGACGGTCGTCACCCCACGAAAATGGCCGGGGCGATGGGCACCGCAGAGAATCTCCGTGATTACCGGCACTTCCACATAAGTACTTTCCGCCAAGGGAAAGGGGTAGATCTCAGTCAGCAATGGCGCGAACAACAGATCCGCACCAATGGCCTCCAGCTGTAAACGATCTTCTTCGAGGGTTCTGGGATAGCGGTCGTAGTCTTCCCCCGGCCCGAACTGTAGGGGATTGACGAAAACACTCACCACCACCCGCTCCGCGTGTTTCCTGGCCTGCTCCACCAAATGCAGATGACCTGCATGAAGATTGCCCATGGTGGGCACCAGAGCCAATGACCTTCCCTGATTCCGCCAAGAGGCAAGCTGGGTTCGTAATTCGGCGATGGATTGAATCGTGAGCATCGATGGTTTTCAGAATCATACAGAAAAACGAAGGGCCCCTTTTCGAGGGGCATTCTCCAGAACCAGTAGGTTCATCTTCTTCAGCTGGGTGGATTCGGACCCGCTTCAGTAGGCGTGTTCGGTCCCGGGAAAACTGCCCTCCTTGACTGCCCGAACATAGGAGACCACCGCTTCCCTGATATCACCGGCATCGGCCAGGAAATTTCTGACGAAACGGGGTGGGCTGCCCCGCCCCAGACCCAGCATGTCATACAGGACCAACACCTGCCCGTCACAACCGGCACCTGCCCCGATTCCGATGGTGGGCACAGATATTTCCGCAGTGACGGCCTCGGCCAGGGTCGCCGGAATACATTCAAGGACCAGCAAGTCGATACCTGCTTCCACCAACAGACAGGCGTCCTCCAGCAGGTGTTGAGAGGCCTGGGGTGATTTTGCCTGGACGCTGTAACTTCCGATACGGTGGATGGACTGGGGTAACAATCCCAGATGACCACAGACCGGGATCCCCTCCGAAACCAGGGCACGAACGACTTCCTGGCGACCACGACCTCCTTCAAGCTTCACCATACCCGCCCCCGACCGCAACAGGCGGGCACCACTTTCAACGGCCTGTCTGGGCGATGCATAACTGCCGAAAGGCAAATCCACCACCAGCAGTGATCGCTTGACGACACGGCCGACACACCTGGTATGGTAGACCATGTCCTCCAGGGTCACCGGCACCGTCGTTGAGTGCCCCTGGATCACCATGCCCAGAGAATCACCCACCAATAGGATCTCGACACCCGCTCCCTGCAGCACTTCAGCGAAGGTGGCGTCGTAGACGGTCAAACAGGCAATTTTTTCTTCACGCTGTTTGTAATCCCGAAGGACTGGTACAGTCACCGTCAAAGTATCATTCATAAACGTTCCAACCCTTCTTGTGGACAGGCATTGAGCAGCATCTTCAGACTTCCTTTGCCAGGAATCGTTAAATCCGGTGGGGCTATTTCTGCCAGAGGGTAAAG
>JALVSV010000469.1 GCA_027024125.1 Methylothermaceae bacterium
GGACGCCAGGGAAAAAAGTACCGCCGGTTGCTGAAAGGTGAGAAGAAAGCGATGCCCAGGCCGCCATCGGTGAAGGCGTCCACCAACGGATGGGACAAAATCGAAACAAACAGAAACAGGAATACGTTGGCTCCATACCCTGTCCACCAAGTCAGCCATCCTGCCAGCAACACCGCAAAGCTTATAGAATGGGAGAATCCCCGGTGCCCGAACATATCCCCATAGCGCACTCCGAAGAGGAAGCCGACCACATCCAAATCCGGCAGCACCGAACAGACCATTCCAAGCAGCACGACCCCAGGACTGATCTGCTGGGAAGAAAAGCACGCGCTCAAGGCCAGAGGAATCACCGGATGAGAGATGACAGAAGACATGAAAATCTATGTCTTTGGATCTGTCAGGCGCCTGTGCACATCATTCCCTGACGCCGGATGAGCGATGAACCGTATCCCCTCCCGTTCATCTTTCAGTCGGACAAATAATAAACCACAGTGGAAACCACCCTTATCTTCTTTATATGAGGATTGTTCTTATCTCTGGCAGTGATGCTGAATTGCCCCTGTGAAGCAGATTTGATTTTTCCCAACCTGCTTTTGGAGTCGGAAGCAAATTTTATGGCCACCTCCCTGGCTTTTCTCGTGGCTTCCTCGATCATCTCGGGTTTGACTTCATTCAACCTGGTGAAAAGGTATTCGGTTTGGGTTTGATACCCTCCTCCGGTAAAGACAATGCCCTGCTTGCCCAGCTCAGACAATGAACTCATCACCTTCCTGACCGTTTTGATGTGTTTGGAATAGATAGTGACCGTCTGATTCGCTGTGTAGCGGAATTCCGGACGGGCCTGATTGCCGTATTGTTCCGCATATTTGTCGATGATAAAGGGAATCGAATAGGAGATTTCATCCGTCTCCACCCCGTGTTTCTCCAGAAACAACTGGATCTTTTGCTTGCCCTGTTCTATGGATTTGTATACGTCTTCGATTTCATTTCCCGTCACGGTAAACTGAATTGGCCATATCACGATGTCTGCCGGGTATTCTCGTTCGGACAATCCCTTGACCTTGACGGTACGTTCGAATTGTTTGAACTTCACCACAGCACCCGCCAACTGGTAGCCAAGAACGAACAGTCCCAGGAACAAAAACGCCCCTAAAATCAGAGCGCTGAATTTGCTGTTTTCTGACATGCGATGCCCCCATGCAGGATTAGAAGTATTGATTCGATGTTGTGTTGCCGGCGATCACATTCGATGACCCTGCCCAGGGCTCTGTCATCTATTAAGGTTGAAACATGCTGCCTGCTCCGAAACATGACAGCCCTGTGACGCGGCCAGACCGGCACTGGACAGGCAGTCAAAACCGGCTTCCCGGCAAATGCCGCCTCAGCCTTACCCCGTCTGAGGCTTTCCAATCTCCAGGCACACATACTTGGTTTCCAGATATTCCTCGATCCCGTATTTCGATCCTTCTCTTCCCAACCCCGATTGCTTGACACCACCGAAAGGAGCCACAGGCGTGGAAATCACTCCGGCGTTGACACCCACCATGCCGTATTCGAGCGCCTCGGCAGTCCGGAAGGCGCAGCCGAGATCGCGGGTAAAGACATAAGCGGCAAGACCATACTCGGTGGCATTGGCCAGTTCGATGACTTCCTTCTCGGTGCTGAAACGGACAAGCGGGGCCACCGGACCGAAGGTCTCCTCAGCCATGATTTTCATCCCGGGCGCCACCTCTTTCAGCAGAGTCGGCTCGAAGAACGTGCCACCAAGGGAGTGACGTCGACCTCCGACCAGCACTTTCGCCCCCTTGGAAACGGCATCACAGATCTGGTTTTCCACCTTCTGCACCGCATCGAGACTGATCAGAGGACCCTGCTGCACGCCCTCGTCGAACCCGCACCCCACCTTTAATTCGGCGACCCGTTCGGCCATTGCGGCTGCAAATTCATCGTAAATGGTCTCGTGGATGAAGAGACGGTTGGCGCAGACACAGGTCTGGCCGCTGTTGCGAAACTTGGCCTGCATTGCCCCTGCGAGGGCCGCATCGAGATCGGCATCGCCGAAGACGATGAATGGCGCATTTCCCCCCAGTTCCAGCGAGATGCGTTTGATGGTATCTGCCGCCTGACGGTAGAGAAGTTTCCCGACCTCGGTGGAACCGGTAAAACTGAGCTTGCGGATCAGAGGATGGGTAGCCAGTTCTCCACCAACCACTTTGGCCTCTCCGGTGACCACGTTGAACACTCCTGGTGGAATCCCGGCACGCTCGGCCAGTTCAGCCAGCGCCAGTCCCGTCAGCGGCGTCTCGGCGGCTGGCTTGACCACGACAGTGCAACCTGCGGCCAAGGCGGGAGCGCACTTTCGGGTAATCATCGCCAAAGGGAAGTTCCAGGGGGTGATGGCAGCGCACACCCCGACTGCCTGCTTGATGACCAGTATTTCCCGCCCGGCCCAGGGGGAGGGGATCACGTCACCATACAGGCGCATGGCTTCCTCTGCAAACCACCGCACGAACTCTGCCCCATAGTCCACTTCGCCCCGAGACTCCGCCAGAGGTTTGCCGTTCTCGGCGGTCATCAGGATAGCCAGATCCTCACGGTTTTCCAGGATCAGACGGTGCCAGCATTGGAGCAGGTCCGCTCTTTCCCTGGCAGTGAAGTCACGCCATTTCGGCCAGACTGCCTGGGCAGCTTCGATGGCGCGATGAGTCTCTTCCCTCCCCAGGCAGGGAACCCGGGCGAGTTCACTGCCATCTGCTGGATTGTATACCGGAAATGTCGCACCGTTCCCTGCCTCGACCCAGTTGCCATCGATGTAACAGGCGGAACGAAGTAACGACCGGTTCTTGAGTTTCAACATAGCGGCGAATGTCCATTCATGGCCAGATACGGGCAAAATCGAACTCGAATTGGCCGTTTTCCTCCAGCCCGAATGGATACTTGTCCCGCTCGTTGTGCTTTTCCTGGAT
>JALVSV010000470.1:0-1809 GCA_027024125.1 Methylothermaceae bacterium
GAATTGCGCAGAAAGCTGGGGCATCGCGCCGCCCTGACGGCCAGTGCCTATTCTTCCCACCGCAGTGCCGTATCATTTGCCCTGTTGTTGGCCGATGAGTTGACCCGGTGCCGATGAATCCTAAGGTCCTCTGGGATCCCAGGCATTATCGGTTGTTTTGGCGCACGCTCAAAGACATTCGCCACATTGGTTTGCTTGAATTCTGTCGCCGGAGTGGCAACTATCTACGAAAGCAGCTTGCCGATACCGATTCGTCACTGCCCGGGCTGGAGGAAGGTCTGGCTTGGCTGCAAACCGAGTCCATGCCGCCGGAGCCGCTTACTTCGCCAGTGACTATCGTCATGCCGGTATACAATGGCTATGTCCATCTGCGGCGGTCCGTGGAGTCGGTGTTGGCGCATACTTCTGGTCCTTACAGTCTGTTGCTTTGTGATGATGGCAGCGAAGATCCCAGAGTAAAGGCATATCTGGCCGCAGTAGAATCGAAGTGGCCCCAGGTTTTACTCCTCCGTTCTCCTGAGAACCGGGGGTTCGTGGCCACGGTCAATGCGTCTATGGCCCATGTCAAACACCATTTCGTCATTCTCAACCAGGATACCGAAGTACCCCCCGGTTGGTTGCCGCGTCTACTGGCGCCCCTGCTGGCTGGGCCCGGGGACGTGGCCCGCGTGACACCGCTGAGCAATGCAGCAGGGCCGTGTAGTTTCCCCAGGATACTCGAGGACAATCCGCTGTATGCCGGTCTCGGCATCACCGAACTGGACCGGTTCTTTCGCAAGGTCAAACCCAAGCCGATCGAGGCACCCACAGGCGTGGGTTTTTGTATGGCCTTCAATCGTGATTTGGTGGAACGAATCGGATTGTTCGATCCTGCTTTCGGACGCGGTTACGGCGAAGAGAACGATTGGTGCCGCCGTGCCGCCGCCTTGGGGTACCGTCACCTGATCGTACCGAACCTGCTGGTCTATCATGTCCACGGCGCCATTTTTGGCGAACAGAAACAGAAATGGCTGGAAATCAATCAGCAGCTGTTGTACCGCCGCCACCCTGATTACTTGCGCCAGATAGATGCCTTTCTGCGTGCGGACCTTCTGTCCCCGATGCGGGCATTATTACCCATGATCATCCGGGCTGCCACCCGCCAGGGATGTATCCTGTGGGTGGACCATTCCTTGGGTGGAGGTGCCAATCACTATACCCGCCAGCATCAGGCCGACGAAATAGAACAAGGGAAAGGTGTTCTGACCTTGACCTGTCATCCTGGCCAGAAGTCATTCAGGGTTTCTTATCGGGACCGGGACACAGCGTTCAACTACCGGATGGACGACCCCAAGAGCTTGATCTCACTGGTCGATCACCTGCCATTGCAGCGTATCCATGCCAATAGTCTGGTTGGTTTTCCTCGACCGGAAAAGCTGCTGGATCTGATCGCAGAATTGAAGCGGCGGAGCGGTGCCGAGTTGGTCGCCTACTTGCACGATTATTTCCCTCTCTGCCCCCGTTATACGTTACTGGACGAGAAGGGCAGGTTCTGCGAGCTACCTGCTGCGGAAGTCTGCAGCACATGTCTTGCCAGTTGCAAAGGGGAGTATGACCTTCATTTCCAACATCCGGTCAGGGACATCGCCACTTGGCGCCACCACTGGGAAGTTTTTCTTGGCGAATGTGACCGGATCATAGCCTTTTCCGCGATTTCCAGGGATTTGCTGCTCCGGGTGTGGGCCAATCTGTCGCCCCGGGTGTCGGTCCGTCCACATCAGGTGCCGCCCATTGATGTCAGCCTGCCTGGGCGGACCACTGCCATTGGGG
>JALVSV010000470.1:1819-2962 GCA_027024125.1 Methylothermaceae bacterium
TGCCTGTCCTGAGAGAAATGGGGCGTATCCTTGCCCTACGTGGCAGCCGGCTGAAGATCGTAGTGATCGGAGAAGTGACAGGCCGGATCGACTCCAAGGCGATCACCGTGACTGGGCCTTACCGGCGTGAGGATCTGCCCGGCCTGGTGGAACGCCATCGGCTTTCTTTGTTCTTCCTTCCTTCCGTCTGGCCCGAGACTTTTTGCTATACCGCCGAGGAAGTCATGGCGATGGGGGGGTATCTGGCTGTCTTCGGGCTGGGAGCGCAGGAGGAGAGGGTACGGAACTATGCACGTGGCAGGGTGTTGGGGAGTATGGAGCCACTGGCGGCACTGGAAGAAATTGTCGAATGGGGAAAGGAGCTGACACTCTGGGATGAAACGTTACTTGGAACTGATCCTTTATAAGGCCTTGGCCGAACTCAAGGCGGAATCGGCCCGCACCTATCTGAGTTTTCTCTGGTGGGTGTTCGAGCCCGTGATGAATATGGCCATCTTTTATGTCGTGTTCGGCCTGTTGTATCGGCGCAGCGAAGCCGACTTCGTGCCTTTCCTGCTCATCGGCCTGACGGTCTGGAACGGATTTGCCAACACCATCCGCCACGGGGCCGGCGCGATTCTCGACAATCATCCACTGATGCGGCAGACCTATCTTCCCAAGATACTCTTTCCCCTCGTCGTGGTGGTACAGGATGGAGTCAAGTTCGGCATCGTCTTCAGCCTGTTGCTGCTGTTCTTGTGGTTGTACGGATTCGTTGTTTCATCCGTCTATCTGGCACTACCTGCCGTCCTGATGGTGTTACTGCTGCTGACCTTGGCCTGTACCCTGATGGTGGCGGCGATCATCCCCTTCGTGCCGGATTTGCGATTCGTGATTGAGAGTGTATTGCAACTGGCCTTCTTCGTGTCCGGGGTATTCTTTTCCGGCGGCAGCATTCCCGTAAAGTATCAGGGCCTGTTCTATTGGAACCCCATGGCGGTGGTGATCGAGTCTTTCCGCGACATCCTGATGCATGGCCACTGGCCCAATTGGTTGCTGCTGGGCCGCGTCGGGCTGTTGTCACTGGCGGTACTGATGATGGCAGCTCTGTTGTTCCACCGTTGGGACAGGGTTTATCCCAAGGTGGTGTTGCGATGAGGCGGC
>JALVSV010000471.1 GCA_027024125.1 Methylothermaceae bacterium
CGCCCATCGCATCGTTTTTCATGAAATCACCCGGCGTGCCATCCAGGATGCCCTTAAACATCCTAGCGGGTTGTCCATGAATCTGGTCAACGCTCAACAGGCGCGCCGTGCCCTGGATTATCTGGTGGGTTTCAACCTGTCACCACTGCTTTGGAAGAAAATTCGCCGCGGTCTGTCGGCAGGCCGGGTACAAAGCCCTGCCCTAAGGATGATCGTCGAACGTGAAATCGAGATCGAGAATTTCGAGCCCCAGGAATACTGGACGATCGAGGCCGCTTGCCAGGCCGAGGAACAACCTTTCAAGGCCCGGCTGTTGCAATATCAGGGCGAGAAGGTCAAGCAATTCAGCTATACCACCGAAGAACAGGCAACAACGGTACGCCAGACCCTGTTGGGATTGGCTCAGGGGCATCTCACCGTCATCAAGGTGGAGAAAAAGCAGCGCAAACGCAACCCGGCGCCGCCATTCATCACCTCCACCCTGCAACAGGAAGCTGCGCGCAAACTGGGCTTCACCACTCGTCGCACCATGTCGGTGGCCCAACAGCTCTATGAAGGCATCGACATCGGAGGCGAGACCGTCGGCCTGATCACTTACATGCGCACCGACTCCACCCAACTGGCCCAAGATGCGGTGATGGAGATTCACGATCTCATTGCCCAACGCTATGGCAAAGAGTTTCTCCCGGCCAAACCCCGGGTGTTCAGAACCAAGTCCAAAAATGCCCAGGAAGCCCACGAGGCGATTCGTCCCACCTCTGTACGCCGCCTGCCCGAAGAGCTGAAGCCTTATCTCAGTTCCGATCAGTACAGGCTCTATGAGTTGATCTGGAAACGCACCGTCGCCTGTCAGATGATCCACGCAACATTGAACACCGTAGCGGTCGACCTGGCCTGTGGGGGACCGGAAAACCTGTTTCGTGCCACAGGTTCGATCATCGCCCATCCAGGTTTCATGACCGTGTACCAAGAAGGCAGAGACGACGAAGCGAAGGATGGCGAAGACAAGATGCTCCCTCCGCTCAAAAAGGGGCAGCAAGTCATCCTCCAGGATATTCTGGCGGACCAGCATTTCACCGAACCACCACCGCGGTATACCGAAGCCAGCCTGGTCAAGGCACTAGAGGAATATGGCATCGGCCGTCCGTCCACCTACGCCAGCATCATCTCCACCCTGCTGAACCGGGATTACGTGATTCTGGAAAACAAGCGTTTCAAACCGACCGACATTGGCAGGATTGTCAACAAATTCCTCACCGAACATTTCACCCGTTACGTGGACTATCACTTCACCGCTGACCTCGAGGATCAACTCGATGCGGTTTCGCGGGGGGAGAAGAAGTGGCTGGGATTGCTCAAAGCCTTCTGGGACCCATTCAAGCGACTGGTGGAGGACAAGGAGGCCAGCGTACAGCGCAAGGACGTGACCCAGGAACCCATCGACGAAAAATGCCCCGAATGTGGTGGACAGCTGTCCATCAGACTTGGACGTAACGGCCGCTTCATCGGTTGCAGCAATTTCCCCGAGTGCAAATACACCCGTAACCTGGAAGGTGACAGCAGCGCGCCGGAACCGGAAACCCTGGATCGCGAATGCCCTGAGTGTGGGGGACAACTTCAGATCAAGACCAGCCGTTATGGCAAGTTTATCGGTTGCGGCAACTACCCCAAGTGCCGCCACATCGAGCCGTTGGAAAAACCCGAAGACACGGGGGTCCCCTGCCCCCAATGTCGAAAGGGCAATCTGCTCAAACGTAAGTCCCGGGGAGGTAAGATTTTTTATTCCTGCGCCACCTATCCCAAGTGTCACTATGCCATTTGGAACCCACCGCTCAATGAACCCTGCCCTGAATGCGGCTGGCCGATTCTGACCCTCAAGACCACCAAGCGACGCGGCACTGAAAAAGTCTGTCCGCAAAAACAATGTGGCTATGCCACTCCCTACGAAGGGGAGGCCCCACCGGAACAACCGCTCGCCAAAGCCGCTCCCTGAACGATCCCATGCCAAGCCCTCTTCCCCGGTGGCGCCTACACCAGGCGGTCAGACATCTGAGAAGAAACGGAGTGATCGCCTACCCCACCGAAGGGGTCTATGGCCTTGGTTGCAATCCATGGAGCCAGGATGCGGTAACGACTATCCTGGAGCTGAAAGGACGATCAGCGGCAAAAGGTCTGATTCTGATCGCAGCAAATTTCAGGCAGCTGCTACCATTCATCACCCTGCCTGGGGAAGACAGACTCGATGCCGTCCTGAAATCGTGGCCAGGACCTGTGACCTGGGTCTTTCCCGCTTCCCGTCATTGTCCCTGGTGGATAAGGGGGGAGCACCTCACAGTTGCGGTGCGGGTAACCAATCATCCGGTCGCTGCGGCTCTGTGTCACGCCTTTGCTGGCACCTTGGTTTCCACCAGTGCCAATCCAGCGCAAAGCCCCCCTGCCCGGTCTACTTTACACATAAGGCGGTACTTCGGCCAAATCACGGACATGTTGCTTGTCCCGGGACGGGTGGGGAAATTGAAAGGAAGCACCCCGATTTTCGATGCCATCACAGGCAACTGCCTTCGATCTGGATGAATCATTCGGTGTACAATTCGTCTGCCATTTTACCCAGAGCGGAGCATTTCATGAAACTGAGCATGATTGTCATTTTTTCCATACTGTTGGGCGGCTGCGCCAGTTTTGGCAAAGGCATCGCCGAAGCTGTCATGGACAATCAGACCAAGCATGACACCCGTATCTGCGAGGTACGGGGCACACCCTTCAGCGGGATCGAGCCATATCTGTCGAACAACAATGGCAGGATGAAGCTCTTGATGGTTCATGGCGTCGGCCGACACATGCCCGGCTATAGTACCCAGTTCAGGGAAAAACTGGGCCATCAGATGGGACTGACCGTCCAGGCCCGAAAACCCAAAGAGATCCTGCTTACCGACCCGGAGGACACTGGCAAGAATCTCGGCACCCTTGAGGTCCATCGGCTTCTGGACGAAGCCAACACCAGAGAACTGCTCTTCTACGAATTGACCTGGTCGCCTATCACCGAAGAGGACAAGAAGGTGTTGTCTTACGACAACTCAGGAAAATATTCCTATCGCCGGGCTCATGTCAATGACCTCATGAAGCAGTTCTCCAACGATACCAGTCCCGACCCGATGATCTATCTGGGCAACAAGCGCGAGGATATTCTCACGGCATTCCAACAGTCTTTCTGCTGGATGATCAAGGCATATTGGGACGACCTGCCGACAGGAACCAAAGAGTCCTGCAACCTATTGACCGACGAGGCGGTAAGAAATCTGGAAAATGACAAACTGGCGATCGTCTCCCACAGCTTGGGCAGCCGGATCACGATCGATGCGATGCAGAACATTGCTCAGAAAATAGGCAGTATTGCCGCCTCCAAACAGGCCACCTCCATCGAATCCCGCTTCATCGAGGAATTCAGGTCGAGGAAGCTTCCGCTCTTCATGCTATCCAACCAATTGCCATTGCTGCAGCTCGGCAGAACCTTGCCGGAAGTCGTGGGACAAAAAGAGGCCTATTGTAAACCCGAGGGAGAGCACTTTGGCCAACGCACACTGACGAAAACGGAGCTGATCGCTTTCAGCGACCCCAACGACCTGCTCAGCTACGCCATTCCCGAGGGATTCACGTCAAAATATCTCGATTCCCGCCTTTGCATCGAAGTCACCAACGTGATCATTAACGTTGCGGAGGTCATGGACCTGTTTGGCATCGGCAAAGTGGCCAACCCTCTGACGGCACATATCGGTTATGACAGTGACGACAGGGTGGTCGCCCTGATTGCCAGAGGCATCGGCACGCCCCACACTTCACCATTGGTCAAGCAACGATGCACATGGACAAGACTGATCGATTGAACTGAAGCTGTCAGTCGTTTTTCACGATGCCAGGGTCCCTCTTTTGGTCAATTCCCGTCAGCCAATCCGGCGGCAAGGTCTTTTGGACCACCCTGGCTCCTTTGCCGAGAACACACAAAGACGCCTTGAAATCCCCCTCGATCAGCAATTCAACGATCTGCCAATCCCGAACCTTTCCATACTCCTCCGGCAACGACAGCAGGCGAGGAGGATCCAGCGCGAAGACACACCGTTTGGTCCCCAGTCCCAATCCACGTCCAGTCGCTTTCATCAGTGCTTCCTTGAGGGTCCAGAGCCGAAAGAAAACCCCCGTCCTGTCCTCTTGGGCTATCCCAGACCAATACGCCAGTTCCTGGGCAGCGAAACAACGACGGGCCATCGCCTCCATCGAAGAGAGGGGATGGATCACCTCGACATCCACTCCAAGCGTACTGGTTCTGGAAACTGCGATCAACAGACAATCACGGCTGTGTGAAATATTGAAATGCAGGCTGGCTGACTTCACATAGGGCTTTCCCCACTGCTGGCGGCCAAATTGCAAAGAGTGGGGCGAATGATCCAGATAATTTGCCAACAGCCACCGTAACTGCCCTTGGGAAGCACCATAACGACGACGGTGTTCTGGCCGGTGAAATTTGTCCATTCGCTTCCTTTCTTGTGCGGAAAGCACCTCCAGACACCGTTGCAACGAAAGCGGCGGCAGATCCAAAGACGCCTGCCATACGGTGACATCCCCTTCTTCATCGAGGACATCCAGATGCCTGATCATTCCACTATGGCCATCCCCTCGCCCCGGGGATCGGAAGCCGCCTCCACCTGCCCGCTGTTCTTGTCCCAAAGAATTGCCTGCATATTCCCATAGTGCCGGGCCAGGGGATGGAGACGATGTCCCATTGTCTGTAGGGTTGACTGCTCTGAGGGACTTAAAGCATCAGGTTCGAACTGGATTTCGTCTGGCAAATATTGATGATGATAACGCGGCCACTTGACCCAGAGGGAAGGACGAAATCCGGCAGCAAAATCCAGGACCGCCAACGTCACCATCGATATGATCCGGCTTCCACCTGGCGTTCCCAGAATGGCGACCTTCTGAGGCGTCTCCAGGAAGGTTGGAGTCATGCTGGAAAGCATCCTTTTCCCGGGAGCGATGGCGTTGGCCTCCCCCCCCACCAGGCCATAGATATTGGGCACACCCGGCTTGATGGAGAAATCGTCCATTTCATCGTTGAGCAGCACGCCCGTGCCCTGGGCCACGAAACCGGAACCAAATAGATAATTGATGCTGAGGGTGGCCGCCACCCGGTTGCCTTCCCGGTCGAGGATAGAGAAGTGGGTGGTATCGGCGCCCTCTTGCACTTCTGGTGCCGGATTGAGCCAGTCACTGGGCATCGCCCGGTCCTGACGGATTGCCACCCGCAGCCCTGCTGCATAATCAGGGTCAAGCAACCGTGACAAGGGCATGGCGATGAAGTCCGGATCCCCCAGATACAAGGCACGATCCCGATAGGCACGCCGCCAGGCCTCGACCACCAGATGCTTGATGGTGACAGGACTGAGCCTGTGGATGAAATATCCAGACAGAATATTCAGGCTTTCCAGCAGCACGACCCCTCCGGAAGAGGGAGGGGCGGCAGAAACGATGTGAATCCCCCGGTAATCGCCTTCCAATGGCTGACGCTCAATGACCTGATATCGTCGAAGATCCTCCAGGCTCCAGATGCCGCCTTCCTGCCGAACTGAATCCACCAGCCGCTTTGCCACCCATCCCTGATAAAACCCGGACCTGCCATACTGGGCAATCGTTTCCAGCACCCTGGCCAGATCCTTTTGAATCAACCTGAATCCGGGCCGCGGCATACGTCGATGCTGCAAAAAAATCGCCGCAGTTTGGTTGTACCCTTGCAATATGTCGAAGCGGCGTTTCACCTGCCGCAAGTAGCGGGGTCCCACCACAAACCCCTCGCTGGCAAGACGAATCGCCGGCGCCAAGCATTGACTCAAGGGAAGTCGGCCATACTTCTCCGCCATGTGCACCAAGGCGGCCGGGAGTCCGGGTATCCCTGCTGCGAGAGGGCCATCGACAGACAATCCTGGAATCACTTTTCCTGTCTCATCCAGATACATGTCACGTCTTGCAGCCATCGGGGCTTTTTCCCGGGCATCCAGCATGACATCCCGGCCGCTTGCCTGGTGCAACAACAAGAAACCACCACCCCCCAACCCGGAACCGGCAGGTTCCACCACCGCCAGAGCCGCCGCCACCGCCACGGCTGCATCGAAGGCATTGCCGCCTTGACGCAATACTTTAAAACCTGCCTGGGTGGCCAGGGGATGGGCGGAAGCGATTGCGGATTTGGGGGGAACCGGTGATGTGATGGCTGAGTCCGCCCATAGCAGTAATAGCAGAACACAGCACCAAAAAGAGACCTTAATCAGTAAGATGGAGGTACACGTACGGGCCATGCCAATAAAAAGATATGAAAATTCAAGGCCGTGCTTCGTCTTCCCGCTCCAGTTGCGCAAATTTCTCGAGCAGGGCTTTGCGGTCCTCGCGGATGTCAGGATCTGGAATGATACAGTCTACAGGACAGACCTCCACACACTGGGAAGTTTCATAGTGTCCAACACACTCGGTGCAGCGATTGGGATCGATTTCGTAGATCTCCTCACCCAGTGATATCGCATCATTGGGACACTCCATCACGCACACGTCACAACAAATGCACTCGTCGGTAATCTTAAGGGCCATCAGCCACCTCGTATAAAAAGCTCCACTAATCTTTTGAGTACCTGCGGCGGTACGAATTCAGTCACATCGCCGCCCAGTCTTGCAACTTCCTTGATCATACTGGAGGAGACAAAGGCGTATTGTTCGGCAGGGGTGAGAAACAGGGTCTCAATCTGCTCCTGGGTGAGCCGCCGATTCATCGCCGCCAACTGGAATTCGTACTCGAAGTCCGACACGGCCCTGAGCCCCCGCAAAATCACCCGGGCTCCATGCTGTTTCGCGCATTCCACCAGCAGATTGCCAAAGCCGATCACTTCGACATTTTCGACATCAGCCAGGACCTGGCTGGCCAGTTGAACCCGTTCCTCCAGGCTGAACAAGGGTGATTTTCCCCGGTTCTCGGCAACTGCCACCACCACCTTGGAAAAGACGCCAGCTGCACGATTCACCAAGTCGATATGCCCATTGGTGATGGGATCGAATGTACCTGGGTAGATCGCAATGACCTTCATGTCACCCTCCGATACAGGTGACAGCCCACGTCGCCGACCCGTTTATGGCGCTGCCGCTCCCAACTTGCCGGCACCTCCGGTACCTCCAGATTTTTCTCCGCCTCGATATATATCCAGCTACCGGGCTTCAACCATCCCCCCTCTTCCAAGGAACGACAGCACCGTCCCACCCATCCCTCGCCAAAGGGGGGATCGAGAAAAATCAGATCGAATGTTTCAGCGGGGGAACGGCCAAGAAATTTCCTGACATTCGTCATAACGGTACCGACCTGGACAGCTTCCAGTCGCCTGATGTTCTCCTTCAGGGCCCGTATCACTTTCGGATTGATCTCGACCTGAAGAACGCTTTCCGCCCCTCTCGATGCCGCCTCGAAACCCAAGGCGCCACTTCCGGCAAACAGATCAAGACAGCGGGTCCCCGCCACTTCACCCTGAAGCCAGTTGAACAGGACTTCACGCACCATCGCTGGAGTTGGCCGAAGTCCGGCCACGGGTGGAAAGTTCAGGCGTCTGCCGCGCCACTTGCCGCCTATGATGCGGACTTCATTCCTTCTTGCCATCGGAAACGGCACCGCCACCCACCAGCACGGTCTGGAAACGTTCCGGATCCAGTCGGCGCCGGAAAGCATCGATGATCTGCTGGCGTGTGACTGCATTGGCCCGCTTGGGAAACGTATCGAGATAGTCCAGGGGCAGATCATAGAAACCAATCATGGCCACATAATCGGCCAATTTGGCATTGCTGTCATACCGAAGCACGAAACCGCCAGTGATGTTTTTCTTGGCAGCCTCCAGTTCCGTTTCGGTCGGTCCCTGTTCGATGAAATCATGAATGGTTTCCTCCAGAACCTGCAACGCCGGCCAGGCTTGATCGTTGCGGGTCTGCAATGCAGCCATAAAAGGCCCTTTTTCCTTCATGGGCCTGAAATAACTATAGGCGCTGTAAGACAAGCCCCTCTGTTCCCGAACCTGTTTGACGATTCGAGAGGTGAACCCCCCACCCCCCAGCCCCCCACCCCCCACATAGAGGGTGAAATAATCAGGATCACCCCGCCTTAACACTGGTATCCCGGTATAGATATGGGTCTGGGCCGAAGGAAAGGGTTTGCGCAATGTCCGCGCCTTCTCAGGTATCTGCACTGGAGAGATGGGTGATGCCGGCTCACCGACAGGTAATTGGCCTGTCAAACGCTCTGCAACCTCTGAGGCTTGTTTTCGGTCAAGCGCTCCGACGATGACCACGATCGAGTTTGCTGCCACGTAATATTGCCGGTGAAAGGCAGCCAGATCCGCCGGTGTCAATGCTGCGACGGTTTCAGGCTCTCCCTCCACCGGATGAGCGTAGGGATGATCGTCATACAGGGCCTTGAAGAACATCATACCTGCGATCTGGGCCGGAGATTCGCCGCGCTGTTTCAATGCCAGCAAAAGACGCTTTCTTTCCCGCAGAAAATCGCTCTGGTCGAAACGTGGATGCGCCAGAATCTCAACCGCGGTACTCAGAGCCTTCTCGAACTTATCCGTTTCTGTCAAGCTTCGCAGGTCGATCCAGGACGAATCCCGGGAAGCACCGGTGGACAATGAAGCACCGACATCTTCCAGCCGCCTGGCAATGGCATCGGCGTTCCATTCTCCGGCGCCTGAGTCGAGAAGAGAGGCTGTCAAGGTCGCCAGCCCATACTTTGCACCATCTCGGGCGCTCCCGGCATCGAAAACCACTTGAATATCCACCAGGGGGAGTTCGGGATTGTGCACGTAGTACACCC
>JALVSV010000472.1 GCA_027024125.1 Methylothermaceae bacterium
GGGAGGGGCGCGGGTGTTGGTTTTCGAGACGCCGTAAACCCATCCATGGGGGCTCGGAAACGGCCGTCCAGGCCGTTTACGCTCTCAAACCAACACCCGTGCCCCTCGCTCGGTAGTTCTTTCATGCCTCGGGGTGAGAACGGGGTCTTCATGAGTGTTACCGTGAAATATTGTGGGAGGAAGCAGGGCATTGGTTTTCGGAACGCTGTAAATCCGTCCATGGAAGCTCGGACATGGCCGTCCAGGACGCGTACTCCCTTCAAACCACTCCACTCCCTGCTTGGTTCTTTCATGCATCGGGATGAAAAAAAAGGTTTAATGACCGTTAGAAATACAAGTAGTGATCCACCAGCAGTGCGGCAAAGATGCCCATTAGGTACAGAATGGAGAATCCAAAAGTGCGCATGGCCAGACCCCGATCATTCGGTTGGCAACGCAACTTCCAGGCCAGATACAGAAAAATTGTGCCAAGTACGGTTGCAGCAAAGAGATAGATCAATCCACTCATATGGGTCAGATAGGGAATCAAACTGACGACGAAGAGTAGAATGGTATAGAGGAACACCTGCAGACCGGTGAACTCCACTCCGTGGGTCACAGGCAGCATGGGAATATCGACTTTGGCGTATTCGTCACGTTTGGCGATGGCCAGGGCCCAAAAGTGGGGTGGTGTCCACAGAAAGATGATCAGGAATAGCAAAATGGAATTCGGGTGGGCGCTTCCTAAAACTGCAACGGATCCTAAAATAGGGGGAACAGCGCCTGCCGCGCCACCGATCACGATATTTTGGGGTGTGGCACGTTTGAGATACACCGTATAGATCACCGCGTAGCCTATCAGGGAGAGAAAGGTGAGGATGGCCGTCTGCCAATTCACCCAGACAAGCAGGATCACCATAGAAGCAATTCCCAGTAACGATGCGAACACCAGTACATGATGGGGAGACAGTTCTCCCTGGGGAAGTGGCCTGTTGTGGGTACGTCCCATTTCAGCATCGGCATGGCGATCCAGATAATGGTTGAAAGCGGCTGCCGATGCTGCCGCCAGGGCGATCCCCAGAGTGCCGAAAAACAAAGGTCGCAAGGGCACCATATCCGGTACCGAAAGAAACATTCCCACGACCGCCGTGAAAACGATCAGTGCAACCACCTTGGGCTTGCATAATTCCAGATAGGCCCTCAAGTTGGGGCTTGAGTTGGAAAAAGCTTCGGTGCTATTCGCTTTCATAGATACCCGGCGAATCGTTTACAATGAAGCCACTCATTTTATACTAAATCTATCGGAATTTATGGGACGGTTAATGAATGCCTCTGTCATGAATGGTTTCTCGGGCCTGAGATGGTTGGCGATCGTGCTCGCCTTCGTTCCTGTCGCTGCCTGCTCGGCGGTGAAGGTACACGAATATACGCTGGAAAATGGGATGAAAGTCGTGGTAAAGGAAGACCACAGGGCACCTGTGGTAGTGTCCCAGGTCTGGTACAAGGTGGGCTCCAGCTACGAACACGAAGGAATCTCTGGTATCTCCCACATGCTTGAACACATGATGTTCCAGGGCACCCGGAAGTATGGTCCTGGTGAGTTCTCTCGCATCATCGCCGAGCAGGGGGGGCGGGAAAACGCTTTTACCGGAGCCGACTATACTGCCTATTTTGAAACCCTGGAAAAAAACCGACTACCGATCGCCTTGGAGCTGGAGGCGGACAGGATGCGGAACCTGGTTCTCGACCCAAAGGAATATGCCAAGGAAAAGGAGGTGGTGCTGGAAGAGCGACGGATGAGAACCGATGACCGGCCCCACGCCAAGACACGGGAATATTTCATGGCGGTGGCATACACCAATGGTCCTTACCGCAATCCGGTCATTGGCTGGCCTGCCGATGTGGCCAATCTGACCCTGGAGGATCTGAAAGCGTGGTATAAGCGTTGGTATGCGCCCAACAATGCCACATTGGTGGTTGTGGGTGACGTCGACCCGGGCAAGGTCATCAAGTTGGCCAGGCATTGGTTTGGACCTTTAGAGCCGAGCCAGATCCCACCTCCCAAACCACGTACCGAAGTGGAACAGTTGGGTGAGCGTCAACTCAAGGTCGAAACACCTGCCAAACTCCCTTTCCTGATGATGGGCTACAAAGTGCCGGTGTTGGCCAGTCTGCCTGACGACCGGCAATGGGAGGCATATGCGCTGACGGTGTTGGCGGGTATCCTCGACGGAGGGGAGAGTGCCAGATTGGCTACCCGGTTGATCCGGGGCACCCAGGTCGCAGCTTCCGCAGGTGCTGGATATGATTTGTACGATCGCTTGCCGACACTGTTTATGTTCAGTGGAACGCCATCCCAGGGCCATGATTTGGCTGAGTTGGAACAGGCATTGCGCAAAGAGATCGAAAACCTGCAACAACAATTGGCCAGTGTGGAAGAACTGGAGCGGGTCAAAACCCAGGTGACCGCGGATGCCATCTACGAACGTGACTCGATGTTCTATCAGGCCATGCAAATAGGCCTGTTGGAAACAGTTGGACTCGGTTGGCAATATCTGGACCAGTATGTGGAGCGGATTCGCCAGGTGACGGCGGAACAAGTCCGCGAAGTGGCAAAGAAATACTTGGTTGCCGAACATTTGACCATTGCCCGCCTGCATCCACTACCCATCAAGGAAGGGCAACGTCAAGTCGCTCCTGCCATTGCACCTGGAGGTGATCATGTACGCTAACTTCGTAAGATTGATGCTCCTGCTCCTGCTCTGGCCGGTCCTGGCTTGTTCTGGTCCAAAGATAGAGCACTGGAAGACCGCAGCTGGGACGCGGGTGTACTACGTGCACAATCCCGAACTCCCCCTGGTGGATATTCAAGTGGTTTTCGATGCCGGGAGCGCCCGAGATGGTGCAAAGTATGGGCTGGCGACCTTGACAGCCTCTCTTCTCGACTCAGG
>JALVSV010000473.1 GCA_027024125.1 Methylothermaceae bacterium
GTGGTACATCTAAGCGGTGCTACGGCTACGGCACTGGCTTACCGGCTCGAGCGTCGCCTGTTCGATACCGGTCACGCTGCCACGGTACTGGATTCGGATCAACTGCCGGAGGTCAACCCAAACATAGCCGAAGCACTGACCCATGCAGGGTTGATCGTACTATGGCCACAAGCGGGTACAGAGCCTGCCCTGGCAGAAAATGCCATCAGGATCGAATCCGACCGGGTCGATCTGGAGCAAGCCCTTCAGGTGCTGAAATCCGCACAGGTCATCCACTGATTGTGTGACCATAATGGGCACAGAGATGTTTTGCATTCGGCAACGACTCTGCGCCTACGGCTTCCATGACCATAGATGCTGCTCAAAGGTACGATACTCCCTCACTTCCAAACCTGGCACCAACCGGATCTCGATCGCCCCGGCTACGGCGGTATTGGATACTTGCGCACCAATAGCCTGGTAACGAGCCAGGTTCCTGTCACTGGGAAAACCGAACCGGTTGTGGTAACCGCTGGAAATCAACACAAGGCGCGGCTTCACCGCCTGCAGGAACGCCCAACTGGATGAGGTCGAACTGCCGTGATGCGGCGCTGTCAGAACGTCCGCACGAAGCGCGTCACCATATTTTTCTATCAACAACGACTCCGCCTTCTCCTCGATATCACCCGGCAGCAGCACGGTTCCATACCGGGTGTGGATGGTTACCACACAGGATCGGTCATTTTCCATCCCTTGAGTCTCTGCAAGCGGCCACAAAACCTGAAATGCCACATCGTCCCAGACCCACCGTTGGCCGGCCGTGCAAGGGTGACCAGGAATGCGTGGAAACGCACCGGGGGCACTGGTCCATAGCTCCGGGGCCCACAAACCATAGAGACCGGACAAACCTCCACTATGATCGCGGTCGGCATGACTGACGATGACACGGTCCAGATGAATCCAGCCCCGATGGCGCAGGAATGGCGTGATGATATCGGACCCGGCGTCGAACCGGTCACTGTACCTTGGACCCGTATCATAGACCAGAACGTGTTTGGCGGTCTCCACCACCACGGCAAGGCCCTGGCCAACGTCCAGGACGGAAACCCATGCCTCTCCAGGGGATGGTCTCTTGACACTGGGCAACAACAGGGGAATGAGCAGAATTCCACCCAGCCAGCGTCCAGGCAGGCCGCGCGGCATGATCAGCAGCAACACACCCAATAATGCCAGCACGACCACTGCTGCCGACTGCGGAGGCTGATGCCAGATTCCCTCACCCAGACCAGACAGCCATTCCAACCCACGCCACACCCAGGACATGAGCCAACTGGCCAGATGCCACAAGGTTCCGCCCCAACTCGGTTCGAACCACCAGGCCACACACCCTGCCAGAGCCAGAGGCACTACCAACAAACCCACAACAGGGACGGCCACGGCATTGGCCAGGGGTGAACTCCAACCCACCTGGGAAAAAAAGAACGCTGTCAACGGAGACAATCCCAATAGCAACACTGCCTGGATCATGATTGCGGACTGCCATGGCGGAGGTGATCGCAACCGACCGGTGATCTGGAAGAATATCCACGCAACCGCCAGAAAAGACAGCCAAAAGCCAGCACCCAAAGGAGCCAGAGGATCCCAAAAATGAACACCCAACAACGCCAGGCTGAGACTTCGCCAGGGAGAAGGCGTGGACTGCCAGAGCCAGGCCCCCAGTCCCAAAGACAGCATGATCAGCGCTCTTTGCGTGGGCAGGGAGAAACCCGCCAGGCCTGCGTATACCGAGGCACCCAAGAGAGAAATCAGTGCAGCACCATGATGGACGTAAAGGCGCTCCATCCCCAAATGCAAACCGATTCCACGGCTGAACACCAGCAGGATGCCAGCCACCAGTCCCACGTGTAGCCCTGATATCGCCATCAGGTGAGCGGTTCCAGTCGCTCTCAGTACCTGCCACTGACCTGCGTCGATTTCGTCTCGCACCCCCAGGGTAAGCGCCTTGACAACCCCCCGCATAGACTCATGGTCCAGCTGACTGTCCATGGCATCGGCAAGCCGTTGACGTATGGCTGGCAATCCCTCTCCCTCCGCCAGAGGCTCGTTTCGGCCATCTCTCACCACATATCCCAGCGCACCGATACGGCGGGCAAACAACCAGCGCTCATAATCAAAACCTCCGGGATTTCGGAATCCCCGGGGTTGTTTCAGTCGCACCGTAAAATGCCATCTCTGGCCAATGGACACTCTATCACCGCCATACCAGCTGAGACGAATCCTGGAGGGTAACTGACGGCCGTGGATTTCCTTCCGTACCAGGAACTCGAAACGCCAACCCCCACGCATTCTGACTGCAAAGTCTTCCACGGTCCCTTCGACTTCCAGGGTCTTGCCTTGCAGGGAGCTATCGAGTGGATGCCATGCCAACAATACATAGACAGAGGTCCAGCAGAATCCAAAAGCCATCCAGCCAAGTAAACTGCGCCGGCAGAAGAAAAACAAGCACGCCAGCAAGGCCGAAACCAGGGCCCAGGCCCAATGGATGAAAGTTGGCAGGGTCAGAAACGATAAAGCCCCCATTAGAAAAGCAGGGCCCACTAGCGCACTCATAAAATATGTATAATGATTTGGGCGAATGCATAAAATATAGCCGAAGCGACCCGAGGCGCCCTCACCACCTATGGCGCCAGGAGGTATTCAGCTTTTGCCGGCAAACCCGGAAAACAAAAGAGAATCTTTTATGCCAAAAAAACTCATCCAACGTTTTCTGCCTGAACACCACCACATCAAGGAACACAAGCATCTTCAATTTCTGGGGGCCCATCTGCACAACCCCAATCTATGGCATCTCAACCGCCGTTCCACTGCCATGGCTTTTGCCGTGGGTTTTTTCTGCATGTATCTGCCCATCCCCGGCCAGATGATCGTGGCCGCGGTTCTGGCTCTGCTGGTAGGTGCCAATCTGCCCATTTCCGTTGTTTTGGTGTGGATCACCAACCCAGTCACCATGCCCCCGATGTTTTACGCTGCCTATAAACTGGGTTCGTGGGTATTGGGGGTGGAAAACGAGATCTCCCCGGACGTGTTCACGATTGGAGGGGCACTTCACGAGTTGGGAGATATCTGGTGGCCGCTGCTCCTGGGCAGCCTGATTCTGGGAACCGGTCTGGCAGCCATAGGCTATGCCAGTATCAGGGTCATATGGCGCTATAAGGTGATCAAGACCTGGCGTGAGCGCCACCAGCGGAGATCACAACGTCATTCCACAGGTTGAAGACAGCCATCTTCCAGTTTCAGGACCACGTCCATGCGTTCTGCCAATGACTGGTCGTGTGTGACCACCAGGAAGCTGATATCGAATTCCCGGTTGAGCTCCAGCATCAGCTGATACACTTTGGCTGCCGTCTTCCGATCCAGATTTCCTGTGGGCTCATCTGCCAACACGCAGCGGGGGCGCGGTACGAGGGCTCTGGCTACTGCTGCCCGTTGGCGTTCCCCACCCGAGAGCTCTCCAGGCTTATGATTCAGGCGCTTGTCGAGCCCTACTCTGGCCAGCAGTTCCTGGGCCTGTCTTCGCGCCTCTGGAATTGACCGCCCACCAATCAGCAGTGGCATGACCACATTTTCAAGCACATTGAATTCTGGCAACAAATGATGGAACTGATAGACGAAACCCAAAGTACGGTTGCGACGCCGGCTCAGTTCCTTTTCGGAGAGACTGGAGATATCCTCCCCATCCCACAGCACCTTGCCTGAGGATGGATTATCCAGCCCACCCAACAAATGGAGCAGGGTGCTCTTGCCAGAACCCGACGCCCCCATGATGGCGATGCGTTGCCCTTTGCCGATCTCCAGATCGACACCACGCAACACCTCCACTGGCTGGGATCCCTGATAAAACACCTTGCTCAGTCCCAGGCAGGACAGCACCGCTTGATCACTCATAACGCAATTCTTCGGCTGGTTTCACTTGCGAAGCCTGCCAGGCAGGGTATAAAGTCGCCAACAGGGTCAGGACAAAGGCCAACCCACAGATACGCCACACATCCCCCCAGTGAAGCTCGGATGGCAGTTCACTGATGTAATAGACGTCTGCCGAAAGAAAATGGATGCCAAACAAGCGCTCGATGGCTGGCACGATGGTTTCGACATTGAGTGCCAGGGCGATACCGCCAGCCATGCCTGCCAGGGTACCGAACAAGCCTATGATCGAACCCAACAGTATGAACACCACCATGATCGCCCCTGGGGTCATTCCCTGGGTTCTGAGAATGGCAATATCGGCACGCTTGTCGGTCACCACCATCACCAGAGTGGAAACGATGTTGAAGGCGGCAACGGCCACAATCAGCATCAGGATGATGAACATCACCCGCTTTTCCATCTGCACTGCACGGAAGAAATTGCTGTGCAGGCGGGTCCAGTCAGTCACGAAGAAACCTGCCCCAAGCTTCTGCGTCAAAGCTTCTGCCACTTGGGGTGCCAGAAAAAGATCATCGAGCTTCAGTCTCAGCCCGCTGACTGCCCCATCCAGTCTCAACAGCCTGGCCGCATCTTCAAGATTGACCAATGCCATGTTGCGGTCGTATTCATACATGCCCACCTCGAAAATGCCCACCACGGTGAAACGCTTCAGGCGTGGCAGGATGCCTGCCGGTGTGGTGGTGACCTGGGGGGTGATCACCGTTATTTTGTCCCCCAACCAAACCCCAAGATAACGTGCCAACTCCGCCCCTAGCACGATACCATAGCTCCCTGGCTGCAGGGCCTGCAGACTGCCATGGGTCATCTTGTCCACCACGGCAGAGACCTGTGCTTCGCGTTCAGGCAAGATGCCTCGCAGCATGCTGCCCGAAACACGCCTACCGAAGGTGAGCATCACCTGCCCTTCGACAAACGGGGCACTGCCGAGGATATGAGGTTGATCGGCAAGCCGCCGGGCAAGTTGCCGCCAGTCACGAAGGCGCCCATCATAGCCAGTGATTGATGCATGAGAAGTCATTCCCAGGATGCGCTGGCGCAATTCCGATTGGAAGCCGTTCATCACTGAAAGCACCGTGATCAGCGCGGTCACTCCCAGTGTGATCCCCAGAATCGAAGTCAGGGTAATGAAGGAAATGAAGTGCGTACGTTTCTTGGCCCTGGTATACCTCAGGGCCAGAAAGAGTGGTAGCGGTCTGAACATGGATTATTTTTTCTTCTGGCAGCGAGTGCAGATACCGTACAGGATCAGGCTGTGGTCCTGGAGCTCGAACCCGAGCTGGTCAGCGATGGCCTGCTGACGCTTTTCTATTTCCGGATCGGTAAATTCATCGATGTGTCCACATTTGAGACAGACAATATGATCGTGGTGGCCGCCCCGGTTGAGTTCGAAGACGGAATTACCCCCTTCGAAATAATGGCGACGAACCAGACCTGCCGCTTCGAATTGGGTCAGGACCCGATAGACGGTTGCAAGGCCAATTTTCTCTCCTTCATCGAGGAGGATTTTGTAGACATCTTCTGCACTCAGATGGTAGCCATCGTGGTGCTGGCGCTCCAAGATTTCTAGGATCTTCATCCTTGGCAGGGTAACTTTCAATCCAACATTTCTAAGATCCTGGGATTCCACATTCACTCCGACTAAAATTTCCCTTCTCTAAAACATGCAGGTCCCCCGGCAATCGAGTATCATTGCCGATTTGCTGGGGACCAGGAAAGCAATCAATGAGAAAGCATCTCATCCTTATTACCTATTTTGCAAGTCTGTTTTTGTCTGGCTGCGCCTACAAAATCGATATCCAGCAAGGCAACGTCATCACCCAGTCCCAGGTAGATCAACTGCGCCCGGGGATGAGCGCAAACAAGGTCCGGTATCTGTTAGGCACCCCTTTGCTGAAAGACCCATTACATCCAAACCGCTGGGATTACGTCTATAGCTTTCAGAAAGGAAAAGGCCCAAGATTCATTCAACACCTGACCCTCTTTTTTGACGACCAGGAACGGCTCGTCGCCTTGAAGGGGGACTTCCGCCCCCGTCCCAAACCAGGACTGGCGGAACCGGAGATCACCACGGTAACGATCCCGCCCCGCAAGATCGAAAAAGGGATCTTCGAGCTGTTGGGAGACTTCTGGCGCGGGCTGTTCAGCTAGCGCGCAACCTCCGGGCGTCCTTGGGATCGATGAGCAACGGCCGGTAAATCTCGACCCTTTCCCCAGGGTTGAGCACTCTATCCAACCGGCAGACACAACCAAAGATACCTACCCGGTCCCTTTCCAGATCAATCCCTGGGAAGACCTTCTGCACTCCGCTGCGTTCTATGGCCTGCAATACCGTCATTTCCGCTTCCAAGGGAATTGTGACAAGAAACTGCTGGTCGGGTAACGCATAGGCCACCTCCACCCAGTCAGCCATACAGATCCCTTGCCCTTTGGGTAAAGGCGCTTACCATGGTGTCACAGATCTGGTTGAAGACGGCACCAAAGGCCAACGACCCCAACCTGGAATTCATTTCAAAAGACAGATCCAGGCTGATCTTGCTGGCATCTTCCCGGAGTGGCTGAAAACGCCAAAACCCTTCCAGATAACTGAATGGTCCCCGCAACAAGGTCATACGAATCTCCTGACCCGGGATGACAAGATTTCGTGTGGCGAATGTCTGGCGAAAAGCACGGCGGGAGATTTCGAGCTCGGCCTCGACGATATTGCCTTCCCGCTTCAGAATACAGCTGGCGCTGCACCAGGGCAAGAATTCCGGATACTTCTCGACAGCATCGACCAAATCAAACATCTTGCGAGCAGAATAACGAACCAGCGCGCTTTTATGTACTTGCCTCATAATATCCCTATCGCCTGCATAAAAATCAGCATAACCGCACCAGGCGCCACGAAACGGATCAAAAGCCACCAACATGCAAACAACACGGGTCCCGCATCCAACTCGCTTCTGGTGAGCTTGTGACGCAGGAACCAGCCCACGAAGATCGCCATCATGAGACCATTCAAAGGAAGCAGAAGATTGGAGGTCAAAAAATCCAACCCCTGGAAGAAGGTCTTATCGAAGACGGTCAGGTCACGCCATATATTGAAAGAAAACACCGTTCCAAGCCCCAGGAACCAACAGGTCATGCCACTGAGCCAACAGGCCATGCCACGGCTCAACGCCTTGTCTTCCACAAGCCAGGCTACCGTCGGCTCTATCAGCGAAATGGAAGAAGAAAGGGCGGCAATGGCCAACAAAACGAAGAACAAACCACCAAACAGGGTTCCTCCGGGCATCTGGGCAAATATCATCGGTAGGGTCTTGAAAATCAATCCCGGACCGAACGTCAAAGGAACATGATTTGCAAAAACCAAAGGGAAAATCGCCAGCCCTGCCATGATCGCCACTACGGTATCTGCAGCTGCAACAATCAGGCTGGCCTTGATGATGGAGATACCATTGGGCAGATAGGAACCATAGGCAATCATCACACCCATGGCGATACTGAGGGAAAAGAAGGCATGACCCAGCGCCGCCAATACGGTCTCCGCCGTCAAATTACTGATATCGGGAAACAGAAGAAACAACGCTCCATGCATAAATTCTCCGGTACCCAGAGCGTATCCCATCAATATCGTCAAAATGAGAAACAAGGCCGGCGTCAATAGTTCCACGGCCTTTTCCAGCCCTCCCTGAATGCCATGAGCGACAATCACCAAGGTCGCGGTCATGAACAATGTATGCCAAACGATCTGCTGCCGGGGCGAAGCGATGAATTCGATGAAAAAGTTTTCGACACCCTCAGCGTCATGCCCCCTGAACTCACCTGTCGCCGTCTTGAATATATAAGACAAGGTCCAACCCGCAATGACACTGTAATAGGAAAGAATCAGGAATCCCGCAACCATTCCCAGGGTCCCCAACCAACGCCAGCTTTTTCGACACCCGGAAAGTTGTGACAGGATTTCAAGGCTGGCAACCGGATTGCGCCGCCCGATTCGGCCAACGAGAATTTCGGCCACCATAATCGGGATACACAGCAATAGCAGGCAGAGAAGATAGACGAGAACGAATATCCCACCTCCATGTTTGCCGGCCAAATAGGGAAACTTCCAGATATTTCCCAACCCCACGGCAGATCCTGTCGCCGCCAGGACGAACATCAAAGAAGATGACCATTGTTGGCGAGCCACCCGCTTACCCCTCATTTTGTTTCCGGATGCAAAATCCAGTGCCCCGGCTTTGAATTAAGATAAAATAACAGCATCATGTCAGGCAAGAAAAAGAAAAACACCGGAAGTCATGTCATCGCGGTCAACAGACAGGCTCGGCACGACTTTTTCATCGAAGAGACATACGAGGCAGGGTTGGTCCTCGAGGGCTGGGAAGTCAAAAGCCTACGCGCAGGCCGCGTTAATCTGAAGGAAAGTTACGTTCTGATCAAAGAGGGCGAAGCATGGCTGTTTGGCGCCCATATCTCTCCCTTGGCATCGGCCTCCACTCATATCCAGCCAGACCCCACGCGCACCCGCAAACTATTGCTCAACAAGCAGGAACTCAACAAGCTGATCGGTCTGGTCGAACGGCGTGGTTACACGTTGGTGCCATTGAAACTGTACTGGAAAAAGAACCTGGTCAAACTAGAGATCGGTCTGGCCAAGGGCAAAAAACTCTATGACAAACGCGCCGTGGCCAAGGAACGCGACTGGCAGAGGGAAAAGCAGCGCTTGATCAAGCAGACCCGTTGAATGAAAGCTGGCAATCTGCAAAATAACAAACCTTGGATGAATCGAGTGCAAGCAACCGGCAACCTGTAACCGTCAATAGCAGCATTCAACGGATAACCGAAGCAGGATACCCCGCATCCGTTACCGCCTTGGCCAAAGTTTCAGCTCCGACTGTGGCAGGATCGAACGAAACCACTGCCTTTTT
>JALVSV010000474.1 GCA_027024125.1 Methylothermaceae bacterium
CCCACCATACCCAGTGACAAGTGGTCTTTGGGGGCAGCCGACCGTGGTTAACAACGTCGAGAGCTTTGCAGCTGCCAGCCTGATCCTCATGCATGACGGAGCCTGGTTTTCGAAGGTGGGAACCTACAAATCCAAAGGCACCAAGCTGCTTTCTGTCAGTGGCGATTGCGAGCGTCCCGGTATTTACGAGGTCCCCTTCGGAATCAAAGTAGAAGAAGTGCTGGATTTGTGCGGCGTCGGTGAGACCCTTGGAGTTCAGGTGGGCGGGCCTTCGGGAACCTTCGTGACCCCGGAGGAGTACGACCGGCGTATCGCCTACGAGGATCTGGGTACCGGAGGATCCTTCATGGTATTTGATGCTGAGCGTGACCTGCTGGACATCGTACACAACTTCACCCGCTTCTTTGCCCATGAATCCTGCGGTTTCTGTACTCCCTGCCGGGTAGGGACTTCACTGCAGCTGAAACTGGTGGAGAAACTCAAGATGGGCTGGGGTACCGCCGGGGACATCCAGGAACTGGAACGCCTGGCCCAGCTTCTTAATGCAAGCCATTGTGGCTTGGGTCATACCGCCGCCAACCCGGTTCAGACCACCTTGGCCCGCCGTGCCGAGCTCTATCAGGCCCGGCTGAATGACATCGATTTCTCTCCCGGTTTCGACCTCGATGGAGAGCTGGAGACCGCCAGGCAGCTGACCGGGCGTTTTGGCGATCATTTGAGTCAGGAGTAAGCGCATGCCCATTTTCACCCTGGATGGTCAAAACATTCCCTTTGAGCCCGGCCAGACCATCATGGAAGCGGCGATGGCTGCCGGTGTCTATATTCCGCATCTTTGCTGGTATCCGGAATATGAACCTCATGGCAGTTGCAAGCTGTGTTCGGTGAAGGTCAATGGGCGATTGTGTTCTGCATGTACTTTTCCCGCCGCCGAAGGCCAGGAAGTCGTGTTGAATTCAGAAGAACTCCAGCAGCTTCGTTTGCGTCTGACCCAGATGCTGTTCGTGGAAGGCAATCACTTCTGTCCCTACTGTGAAAAGAGCGGCCAGTGCGAGCTTCAGGCATTGGGTTATTACGTGGGGATGACGGACAATCATTTCCCCCATTTCTTCCCCAAACGGGAGATCGATGCTTCCCATCCGGATGTCCTGCTGGACCGTGATCGCTGCATTTTCTGTGGCCTGTGTGTCCGCGCCAGCCGTGACGAAGGCAAGCACGTTTTCGAGCTGGCTGGACGAGGCATTGAAACCCATTTGATCGTCAATTCAGCCACAGGGAAACTGGGTGATAGCGAGTTGGGAGCCAGCGACCGGGCTGCGCACATCTGCCCTGTGGGAGCGATCGTAGTCAAGGAAACCGCGTTTCGGGTGCCCATTGGCCGACGTAAGTATGATCACAGAACCATCGCCGAAATGAGCCTGGAAGAAGAGGCGCCTTTGGTGAGGAGAAGGCACGATGCCAAAGAAGAAGGTTAGGATTGCCACGACTTCTCTGGCCGGCTGTTTCGGTTGTCACATGTCGTTCATGGATATCGACGAACGCCTGCTGGAACTTGCAGGGATCGCAGACCTCGACCGCTCGCCTCTGACCGACATCAAATCCTGCAACGAATGTGATATCGGCCTTGTCGAAGGCGGAGTTTGTAATGCTGAGAACGTCCATGTGCTGCGTGAGTTCAGAAACAGCTGCCGAATTCTGGTGGCCATCGGCGCCTGCGCCATCAACGGTGGTGTTCCGGCGCTTCGGAATCGCTTTGATTTGGGCGATTGTCTGGAAGAGGCGTTCATTACCGGAATCGGTGTCACCGACCCCACAGTGCCCGGGGATCCCGAACTGCCACTGTTGCTGGAAAAGGTGCATCCCGTTCACGAGGTGGTCAAGATCGACTATTCCATCCCCGGTTGTCCACCTTCTGCCGATACCATCTGGACTGTATTGACCGATCTGATTGATGGGAATGAACCGGATCTGGCCTACGAGTTGATCCGTTATGACTGAATCAGTCCCGAACTGTGACGCTGGGGCGGATGTGAGGTGTATGGTTCTACCTTTTGGTCATGGGTTGTCTTTTGATCTGCAGTTGGTGACGCCCTCATCAGCGATCCTGCAGACATAAATTTTCCTCAGGCTGCCGAACAGAAGCATGTCGTTACGGGTGACGACGACCCTATCGCCGGAAACGCTGATGGAGCCATAAGAACATGCACCGAGAGAGCTGATGATGCCGACAAAGGTGCTAAACAGGGCTGCCAGTTTTATGAGCTTGTGCATGGGTACTTCTCCTTTTTTGTTTGCAGATTGACTCGAACCATTATCAGGAGCGAAGCATATCAATTTCAGTGACGATGGTCAGGGTTTCCTTGCCGATGGTGGGTCAGCGCCAGCCCGGACCATGTCATATGAACTTGTGCAGGATTGATCGAAGGGATGTGAGGTCTGTTTGCCAGTCTCACCGGCAGGGAAGCCCAAGTGAATCCTATGGAGGTGTATCGATGACATTTTTCCATATGGACCGGTTGCCTTGACCTTAATCGATGTCGGAGCCAGAGGTATGACAATCAGATATTGCTGACAACCAAACCGAGCAGGGCTAGAATCAGCGAATTAAACAATGAACAGGTCTGTGATGCCCGAACAGCGATACCGTCACCTGGAAACAGCGGATAATCCTCAACAGCTGCGTCGGGTGGCCATCGATCCTGTGACCCGGGTCGAGGGGCACGGCAAGGTCACGCTGCTGCTTGACGACCACAACCGGGTGCGTCAGGCGCGCCTTCACATCGTCGAATTCCGCGGTTTCGAAAAATTCATCCAGGGCCGGCCCTACTGGGAGGTGCCGGTGCTGGTGCAGCGACTGTGCGGCATCTGCCCGGTCAGTCATCTGCTTGCGGCGGCCAAGGCGGTGGACCGGCTGGTGGGGGTG
>JALVSV010000475.1 GCA_027024125.1 Methylothermaceae bacterium
CTGACGAAAGAAGGCTTCCTTCATGGAATCGTCGTAATGTTGCCCTGTATGCAACAAAAACGGCGCCAGAAAGGGGTGCTGTTGCAGAGCATCGACGATGGGGGCGATTTTCATGAAGTTGGGTCTTGCTCCTACTACACACAAGATCGTGGAAAGAGAACTCATGAATCCTGATCTGCATTTTCCGTTGACACTTGAGGGGCGGTTTCGCTCTGTTTCTTGCCAGTCGCCCTGTCAGAAACCGCGAGATTGGCCATTACATCCTTTTGATCTATTTCATAGATTGCATCCATGTCGAGCTGTAATAAAACTGCCTTACGCAACAAAGCCCTTTCCTTCTGTATCACTCCGCGGAGCTCGTTCAGGCCACGTTCCAGCCTGTCGATACGTTCGAGTAGGTGGGGATCGACTATTTGACCGGATACGATCTGTTGCTCCAACAGTGTCTCACTCATGGCCTCTTTTTGAGTCCTTCCATCCGTAGATATGGATTTTGACGTATCTGGTAGTTCTTCCTTGATTTCTTCGATGACTGACTGCACAACGGATTGATCAATTTCATGGAGCTCCTCCAGATAGCAAAACAACAACAAACGGTCACACAAGGTATTGATGATCCTGGGAACACCTTGAGTAAATTCGTGAATTTCAGGAAATGCTTCCGGCGAGAAAGCAGGGTCCCTTCTCCATCCGGCCAGTTTGAGCCGATGGAAAATATAGTCCTCGGTTTCCTCTACCGTGAGTGGGCGCAGATGGTAGGTGGCAATGACGCGTTGGCGCACCTGGGACAATTGGTCCCTCTGCAGAGACAACCGGAACTCATCCTGGCCCAGAAGAAATGCCTGGAACAATGGACGCCCATTGATCTCGAAATTGGACAGCATCCTCAACTCTTCAAGTGACTGAAGAGGCAGGTTCTGGGCTTCATCCACCACCAGCAGGACCCGTCTTCCCTCTCGGGCCTTTTCCTTGAAGAAATATTCCAGATTTCGCAGCAGGGTGGCCTTGTCATCGCCATCGTAGGAAAGGCCAAAGGTGGCGGAAATGATTCGCAGCGTGTCCTCGGCGCCCACCTGTGAAGTCACCATCAGGCCTGCGACGATGTTTTCGTCCCTAAGGGCCTGAAAAAGCGCCTTGACCAACATGGTCTTGCCGGTTCCCGGCATACCGGTGACGACAATGAACCCCTCACCTTGCGTCAGACCATAACGCAAATAGGAGAGTGCACGCTTGTGGACCGGACTGTTGAAGAAAAACTCCGGATCCGGGGTCAATTGGAAAGGTTTCTTATCCAGGCGATAATATTTGGTGTACATGATTCAAAAACGCATGTTGATGGCCGCAATGGCCCGATTTTCGGAATAATCCAGATTGTCACCCTTCTTGGATATCTGTTCCTGGTGGCGATACTGTAGATAAGCAAACAGGTTTTTCCCCAGGCGTCTGCTAACTGTCAGTGCAGTCGTCCAGAAAATCTGGGTGGAATCTTCCTGGGGTTCTTGTGGACCATAGTCGAATTTCGAGTTCTGCCAGTTGGTGAATACTGAACTAAAAGTCCTTGACCCCCAACGCCAGGACCAGTTTGCATTGATCCCATAGAGCTTATCCTCCCGATCGGTCACCTGATATTGCCTTCTTTCAGCATACACACGGACATTAAAGGTGTTTTTTACCATACGCCCTGTGAACATCAGTTCGCCACGTTTCCTCAGGATGGCTTCATTCACCAGAAGAGGATTGTCTATGAAGACCTGGACCTGCTGGCCGGAAGCAGGATCGTTGACCGGGTTGCCTGATTCGTCGGTAAGGAAGAATACCTGCCGATCGAGCAGTACCGCCTGACTGGTCGTGGTATCCTCGAAATACCGCCCTTGCCAGACCGTTCTGCGTGTCCTGTGCCGAATCAGAGCGCGCCAAACATTTCCAGTAACCGTCCCCACATTGTTATGCATAAACGTCCCTTGGAGCAGGGTCCGCCGGCTAGGGTTTATGGTAACAGTGACAAAATAGTTGTTGCCGTATCCAGCCTGCAGCATGAACAACCGGGAAGGTCGCCAGGTACCCCCAACCGTCCAGAAAAACCCATTCTGGTTGGTGTTGTTTCGCGACTGAAAGTCACTGTCGTTAAAGCCACCCCGGACGAAGGTGCTGATCTGATGGGTCCAGCGGTAGTTTAATTGTGCAAGTCCATTTCGCAGCAGTACATCCTGAGTCGCCTGATCAAAGTAAAGTGTCTCATCGTTCCTGAAACTGGCCTGCCATGTCAGGATATTGAACCTGTGGCCGCTGACGAATCGGGCAGTTTCGGCGTGTCTCTGGGTAGACTTGGGCTGCGCGTCTGGAGTCAGTACATAACCATACCTCACCCTGACCTCCCCATCGGCATATCCGGCAAAGTGAGGCCGCCAATATGGGCTGATGGAAAAGGTATAGAAATCGGTCCGGTTTCCGGTATTGCTCAGGTTATCTATCGCCTGGGTTCTACTGGGGTCAATGAGGGTCTGGCCGGCACTGGCCTGGGCATCCAGGTAAATCGAATTTCTGATAATTTCCGCGCTCGCTCCAGCTTGAAGTTGATGACGCAGATCATATCCACGCCCGCCTTGGGTCGAAAATATATTTTGCATTCGATACGCCAAGTCAAACAAAAAGCGTCCTTTTTGCCTGCCTCCCCTGCCAAAGCCTCCCCTGCCAAAGCCTCCTCCGCCGAAACCGCCTCCGCCGAAACCGCCTCCGCCGAAGCCTCCTCCGCCTTGTGTTCCATGCCTGCTTCGGTTAGTGATGTAAATGCCGGGATTGAACTCCGTCACCCAGGCACTTTCACCTTTGGGCTCGAGATTGATATTGTCACTATACGTCTGTCTCAAAGTAAGGCTGGGGGTGATATGCCATTGCCCGCCATGGGCATATAATTGAG
>JALVSV010000476.1 GCA_027024125.1 Methylothermaceae bacterium
CATGGATGTAGATGCATTAGGCCGGAATCGTTGGATTCCGGCCTTTCTTTTTCGGTCAGGAGAAACGCCAGGCGGACGGTGACGGCCGATACGCGATGAGTGGAACCGCCGGAGCATCGGTGATGGTCTATGCGTTTGCCGGGATCTGCGGGCAGGCGAAGAAGCGTCCCAGCACTTCGATCATGTAGGCATGATCGAGGACCCCGGCACTTTCACGCACGCTGTGCATGGCCCAGAGCGGGCTGCCGACATCAATGCTGCGAATCCCCAGCCTTGCCGAAGTCATGGGGCCAATGGTGCTGCCGCAGGGGAGGTCGTTGCGATGGACATACTGCTGCCACGGCACACCGGCTTCTTCACACCAGCCGCAGAACAAGGCTTGGGAAAATGCCTCGGTGGTATAGCGCAGATTGGCATTGGTCTTGATCACAGGCCCCAGGTTGACCACGGTTTTGTGACTGGGTTCATAGCCCTTGGGAAAGTTGGGCTGATAGGCGTGGGCCATGTCGGCGCTGACGAGGAAACTGGCGGCCAGTGCCCGGCGTCTTTCGATCCCGTCCATTCCAAGGGTGGTGCTGATCCGGGTCAGGGTGTCCTCCAGGAACGAACCGGCGGCGCCCTTGAAACTCTCGGAGCCGACCTCTTCGTGGTCGAACAGGGCGCACACCCGGGTCCCCGGGGTTTCGTCTTCGGCCATCAGGGCAGTGAGAGCGGCGTGGCAGGAGGCCAGGTTGTCCAGGCGGGCGCTGGCGACGAATTCGTCGTTCGGTCCCCAGAAGGCGCCACGCTGGGTGTCATAGACGTTCAGTTCCCAGCCGCTGATGGTTTCGGGGTCGCAGTCGAGGTGGGACGCCAGCAGATCGATGAACCGCCGGTCCGTAGGGATCTCGTTCTCCAGCACGGCCATGAGCAGAGGGAGCTCGCTCTGCTTGTCCAGCCTGAGCCCCTCCTCGTTGACCTTGCGGTTCATGTGGATGGCAAGGTTGGGCAGGCGCAGTAACGGCGTTGCAAAATCGACCAGGCACACCGTAGGAGGTTCGTGGCGCAGGGCCACCCGCCCTGCCAGGCTGAGATCGCGGTCGGTCCAGGTGGCCAGGATCGGGCTGCCATAGATTTCGGCCCCCAGTCTGAGCATGGTGTCCGCAGCTTCTACAGGATGGGATCTGAGGCGCAGCCCCGGGGAGTCGGTATGTGCGCCGACGAGGCGGAACCCGGCAGTAGGCAGGGGATCTGCGCCGGGAATGAAGGCGATGAGCGAAGAGTCGTCGCGCAACACGTAGTAGCGGCCGTTGGCCTCCAGTTCCCAGTCGCTGCGTTCGTCGAGGTTCTGAAACCCCTCTTCTTCGAGCCATTCCGCCATGGTATAGGCGGCATGCCAGGGGCTGGGTGAGGAATCGATGAAGCGCAGCAGCGCCTCAGCCTGGCGGCGCCTGGTGGGTTCAATCGTCGGCATGGCTGGTCAACTCCTCTAGCGTTTGCTGATAGGTCCGGTAGACATTCTGATCGAAACACACCAGATAAATCTTTTCGATCTCCGGCTGCTCCTTCAGGCACGCCAGCAAGGTCCGAATGGCGATTCTTGCTGCGCGTTCCACCGGGAAACGATACACCCCACAGGAAATGGCCGGAAAAGCGATGGTCCTGACCCCATGTCGACCAGCCAGGTGCAGGCACTCGCGGTAGCATGAGGCCAGCAGTTCGTCTTCGCCCTGTTCGCCTCCGTGCCAAACGGGCCCCACCGTATGGAACACATACCTGGCCGGCAACCGGTAACCTTTGGTGGCTTTCGCCCTACCCACAGGACAGCCTCCCAGAAGGCGGCATTCCTCCAATAACTGGGGGCCTGCCGCGCGGTGGATGGCGCCATCTACTCCTCCACCGCCGAGCAGGGAGGTGTTGGCGGCATTGACGATGGCATCGACCTCGAGTTTGGTGATGTCTCCTTGGATCACTTCGATCTTTTCAATGTCTGTTGGCATGGCGGTTCCTGAAAAATGAAAAAAAGGCCAGGGCTCCGTTATCTATTCTAATCGAATCAGAGCACCTGACTCTTCATCCAATCCTTTACCTGTTTAATCACGTGGTCCTGAAAAAACGGCCAGGGCCTCGTCATCTATTCATGCCGGGGCGGGTGGTCTGCTTCGAAAAACGCCGTGAATACTTCCCTGTAGGCTCCACGCCGGCTTCCCTGCCGGCGAGGCTATCGAATCAGACTACCCGCCCCTTCAATCAATCCATTACGTGTTTAAATGACGTGGTCCTGAAAAAACGGCGTTGGTGTCTTGACAGACATCCATGAGGGCTTAAAATAACAGATCGTTTAGCGCGGGAATAGCTCAGTTGGTAGAGCACAACCTTGCCAAGGTTGGGGTCGCGGGTTCGAATCCCGTTTCCCGCTCCAAGATTCCAAGGCCGCGCCAGAGCGGCTTTTTTAGTCTTGTGACCCTGGCGGCGTGGCAGAGTGGTTATGCAGCGGCCTGCAAAGCCGTGTACGCCGGTTCGATTCCGACCGCCGCCTCCATACATGATCCCCCGAAAGCCGCAGCCGTGGAAAGCTGCGGCTTTCGCATTTTTGAGCCAAAATAGCGACATAACATTGAAGCAGGCTTTACAGGAGCGTATCAGTGATTCGTTTGAATGATCCTCGTCAGACTGGGCCGGAATGGATCGTCGGGATGTTGGTAAGCTGGATGGTTCTGCTGCTGGCAGGATGCGCCACAGAATCCCACCGCACGGTGGAGGCCCAGACGGTACGGTCAGCCGGCACGGCTTGGTCCGGTCCCAGATATGTCCTGCTGGTGGGCAAGTTCCAGAACCGCTCCACCTACATGCGCGGCATCTTTTCCGATGGCGGCGACCGGCTCGGCAACCAGGCCAAGACCATCCTCAAGACCCACCTGCAGCAGAGCGGGCGTTTTATCGTGGTGGACCGGGAAAATCTGGACGAGATCAGACAGGAAGCCAGGTTCCGTGGTCTGGAACAGAAGATCAGGGGGGCACAGGTCGTCCTGACCGGAGATGTCACCGAATTCGGGCGCAAGGTGACCGGTGATACCCAGCTTTTCGGAATCCTGGGCTATGGCAAGATGCAGGTGGCCTATGCCAAGGTGGCGCTCAACGTGGTCGATGTGAATACTTCCGAGATCCTCTATTCCGCCCAGGGTGCCGGCGAATACGCCCTGAGCAATCGCGAGGTGATCGGTTTCGGCTCCACGGCGGGTTACGACTCCACCCTCAATGGCAAGGTTCTGAATCTTGCGATCATGGAGGCGGTCAACAATCTGATCAAAGGTCTGGAGGCCAACGCCTGGAGTCCGACTGGCCGATGAGGCTCTTTCCGAGTGGCCTCCTGCTGTCCTGGATCCTGACAGGGTGTGGGGGAACGCAGTCGCTGTATCACTGGGGCCATTACGAGGATCTGCTCCACGCCATGTATACCCACCCTGGAAAGGCTGAACCGCCACTGCAGATCGAGATTCTGAGCCAGGACATCGACCGGGCCCATGCCTCCGGCCAGGCGGTGCCCCCTGGAGTCCACGCCCACCTGGGTTACCTGCTCTCTCTTCAGGGGCATATGGATGCGGCGCGGAGGGAGTTCGAGACCGAAAAGTCCCTGTATCCCGAGTCGGCCAGATTCATGGATCAGCTGATGAAAGGGATGACCGAGTGAATTGGGTGCGTCTGTCGATGGCAGTGGGGCTGATGGCGGTCATTGGGTCTTTTGCCGGGTGTATGGCACCTCCCGGGTTCGATTATTCTGCCTATCGTGCCCATAGGCCCCGTTCGATCCTGGTTCTGCCACCCCGCAACGAATCGAACATCGTCCAGGCGCCCTATGTCTATCTGTCCACTATCACCCGTCCTTTGGCGGAATGCGGTTACTATGTCTTTCCGGTGGCGGTGATCGATGCCTTCATGAAGGAGAACGGGCTTCCCACGGCAGAGGAAATGCACGGGGTGTCGTTGCAAAAGATCAGGGAGGTCATTGGCGCCGACGCGGTGTTGTATGTGACAATCGAGGACTGGGGTCAGAAGTACCTGATTGTTCAATCGGTGACGGTGGTCAAGGCGCGGGCGCAATTGGTGGATACTGTCAGCGGGGATGTGATCTGGCAAGGCAGACAATATCTGTCCCAGAGCAGTGGGGGCGGAGATCCTCTGGGATCTCTGATTTCGGCGACCCTGACCCAGGTGTTCGCCTGGTTGAGCGATCCCACCTATCCGCTGATCAGGAGGGCAAATTACCGGATGCTCTCGGACCCTGACCAGGGGTTGCTGCTGGGGCCCTACCGGTCTTATACCCAGGAGAACGACCATTGCCTGGATCCCCATTGAGTTGCAGGAGAAAACCGGCCTTGTTCTCCCCCTTGTGGCTATGGCTGTGGCTGGTGGTGTTTTCATCGGTTACCCATGCCACTGCCGTCACCGTGGCTGCCGCAACCAGTCTGAGGCCGGATCTGGAACGGTCTCTGGCGGAGTTCAGGCGGGTACACGGCATTGACGTCCGGACCGTATATGCTGCCTCGGGAACCCTGGCACAGCAGCTGTTGCACGGGGCGCCCTACGCGCTTTTCCTCAGCGCCTCCCCGGAATTTCTAGATCCGCTTCAACAGCTTGGCCGGATCTGTGAAGGACCTGTGGTGATCGGTCATGGCCGTCTGGTGCTGTACGTGCCTAAGCAATCCACCGTTTCGCTTGATTCCGGCCTCAAGGAGTTGGATACACAGGTTCTGGAACGCCTAGCGATTGCCGATCCTTCCATTGCTCCCTTTGGCAGGCTGGCGCGCCAGGCTTTGGAGAGGGCGGGGCTATGGCAGAAGATACGGGGGAGGCTGGTCTATGGCGACAGCGCCGCCAAGGCGGCCCAGCTGGCTCTGGGGGGGGCGGTGGATGCAGCGTTGTTGCCGCAGCGCCTGATGCGATCACCGGCCTTCTGGAAGCGAGGCAACTGGACACCGGTGGATGAGCGCCTGTACCGGCCCGTTCCCATCATGGCCGCCTGGTTGTGCGGCGGCACTGCTGCCAGCAAAGCGCTGTATGGGTTCCTGCTTGAGCAGCTGGGTGGCCGCTGATGGACTGGGAGGCATTCATCATTTCCTTCAAGCTGGCCTCTTGGACGGTGATCCTGCTGGTGCCCCTGGCCATCTTACTGGCGAGGATGCTGGCCTGGTGGCGTGCCCCCTTAAGATTCATGATCGAGGCGGTGCTGGCCCTCCCTCTGGTGCTCCCACCCAGTGTGCTCGGCTTTTATTTCCTGGTGCTGTTCAATCCCAACGCTCCACTGGGGGGCTGGATCAGGGAAGTGACCGGCGCCACCCTGGTCTTTTCCTTTCCCGGCCTGGTTCTGGCGTCGATGGTGTACAGCCTCCCCTTTGCCGCTCAACCTTTGCTCCGGGCCTTCGAGACGATTCCGCAGCAATTGCGCGAAGCTGCATGGTGCAGCGGTTTGGGCCCGTGGCAGACCTTTTGGAAGATCGAGCTGCCACTGGCGCGCGCCGGGCTTTTTTCCGCCCTGGCGCTGACCTTCGCCCACACCCTGGGTGAGTTCGGTGTGGTTCTGATGGTGGGGGGCAACATACCCGGCCAGACCCGTACCCTGGCGGTGGCCATCTATGACCGGGTGCAGGCGTTCGACGAGCGGTCGGCGGGCGTGATGTCCATGGTGCTGCTGGGCTTTTCCCTGGTAGTGGTGTCTTCGGTCTATGCCATCGAACGGCGCAAATGAATGGGTTGGTGGTCGAGATCCGTCAGCGTCGTCCGGCTCCCCTGGATATCGGGCTGGAATGCCGGGAAGGAGAACTGCTGGCCCTGGTGGGTCCCTCCGGCAGCGGCAAGACCACACTGTTACGTTGCATCGCCGGACTGCATCGGCCCCAGGGCAGGATCGTCTGTGGGGGAGAGGTCTGGCTGGACAGCGGTGCCAGGGTGGCGCTTCCTTCGCAGCGGCGTCGGGTGGGGTTCGTGTTCCAGGATTATGCCCTGTTCCCCCATCTGACGGTGCTGGAGAATGTCGCTCTGGGTTGCCGGTCGCCAAGAAACCAGGCACTGGCCAAGGCGCGCCAGTGGCTGGCACGGGTCCATCTCTCGGGTCTGGAGGAACGTCTCCCCACCACCCTGTCCGGAGGGCAGCAGCAACGGGTGGCGCTGGCCCGGGCATTGATGCGTGATCCTGCGGTGATCCTGCTCGATGAACCTTTCTCTGCCGTGGACCAGGTCACCCGCCGGCGGCTGCGCCTGGAGATGGCTGAACTCAGGCGGGGGCTTCAGTTGCCCATCGTGTTGGTCACCCACGACCTCGAGGAGGCGGAGATGCTTGCCGACAGGATCGCGCTGATCCACCACGGCAGGATACTGCAGCAGGGTCTTCCAAGAGAGGTGCTGCAGCGTCCGGTCAATTCCGAAGCTGCGAGACTGGTGGATATTCGCAACCTGTTTCGTGGAAGGGTCACCGCAGTGGATGAGGCCAGGGGACGTTGCCATCTGCGCTGGCCAGGGGGGGAGGTGGAAGCGAATTGGCGGAAGGGGCTGCCACCTGGAACCTCAGTCGACTGGTGTATTCCACCATCCGGTCTGGTGCTCCATTCCCGCTTGCGTCCTTCCCGTGGGGTGCGGGAGAATCCGGTGAAGGGGCGTATCGTCGAGATCGTCCACTTCGGTGGCCACGCCCAGGTGATCCTGGCCCCGGCCTCTGCTCCCCAACTGCGCCTCTATCTCGATCTCCCCTTGCACGTGGCCGAACGCAACCGGCTGGCTGTGGGGGAGGGTATCGGAGTCTCTTTGCTGATCGACTCCATTCATCTAATGGAAGATTGATTGGGGTCAGAGTGGAATGTCCACTGTGGCAGGTTCAAAAGGATGGTGAATTTCTCATACCTTGAAATGCCCCCGCAGTTCTCCACGGGTATCCCGCTTGGTCCGGAAGACTTCATAGTGAACCGTTCGTCCCTTGAGCCGGATCAGCATGGCATTGGAGTGTTCGGCGTAGAAATCCTTCTTATCCATGGTGCTGAGAACCTTGACCCCCTTCTGGCAGGGTGCTTTGAGACGTGTGGCGGTAGCGCCAATAAGCCGATTTTTGCAGCTGGTTGATGGGGCTCGACATCAGATCGTCCAATATCATGTACTGGGGGTGCTGGGTGAGGAACCGCCTCGTCGGCCTGCTGTCCCCCCAGGCGTCCAGGTATTTCTCCCGGTATTCTTCGAGATCCGGTGCCTTGCCTGCCAAAGGAATATCGTAATAGATCTGATCTCCGCAATGGATCATGAAGCGGATGTGTTCGTCCTGTGCGACCTGGGAGAGAGTTTCGAAGGCCGGGTCGGGATCTGAGAATTCTCCCAATGAGTGAAGATTGCAGCTACCCAGTATGAAGCTGAAATCCAGCGGGGTCTCCGCCTGTGGCAGTGTTCTAAAGCGCCCTTCGCAGTGGCCGAATTCCACCCAATGCAGCGGGTCTGTGTCCGGCCGTCGGGCAAAGCGAACCTGGCAGCGGTATTCCTTGTCCTGGGACAGATCGGTGATCTCGATGACCCCGGTGTAGCCATGTCTGGGTTCCAGCTTCAGTTGCCGGGGTTTGAAGCGGCCTGGTCTGAGGGTCACGAATGCCACCGGATAGCGGCGCTCGCCGCGAACCCAGATTTTTACCGACGATTCGGTAACGTGTCCGATGATGAGTCTGGCCATGGCGTGCATCCTATGGGAGGTTGGATTTCCTGCAGGTTGAATGCCGGTGCATTGGCGAAAGAAGCAACCAGATCGAATCATAACAGCATTCGTATCATCAACAGAAGATTGATTCCCAGGGAAATCAAGGCGCAGGTGCGCCAGAAGGCCACAGGATTGCGTTCAATCAAGGGTTGGCGGTCCTGTTGCAGGAATCGTGGGTTGGGTTTTTCCAGGTCGTGGAGAAATTCGGTCAGGGTTTCATAACGCTTGTCGGGGTCGACGCTCAGGGCTTTTTCCAGCGCCCGGTCCATCCATAACGGAATTTCCGGATTCCAGTGACGCGCCGAGGTGTATTTGATCCGGACGACGTTGCCTTCGCCATATTTCTCCCCATAGGGCAGGTGACCTGTGAGCAGTTCAAAGGCGATCACTGCCAGGGAGAACTGGTCGGATCTCTGGCTTCCGGCGTATCCGAGGAAATACTCGGGCGCCGCGTAATGCTTGGTGCCCAATAGGTGGATGCGCTCGAGCGGACTGCTGATCTCTTCCAGGCCTGCGATCTTGACCGAGCCAAAATCGATCAGCTTCAGGATGCCATCCGGACCGATCATGATATTGTCCGGCTTCAGATCCTGATGCAGCATTTCCAGCCGGTGGAAGGCCATCAACCCCCGGGCGGCCTGGTTGATGAGATCACGAACCTGCTGGAAGCTGCGTTGGGGGTGTTCGTCCATCCACTGGCGCAGGGTCTCCCCTTCGATATACTCGCTCACCAGGTAGAGGAAGGAACGTTTGCGCCTGGGTTTGAACACCCTCATCACATGGGGGCTGCTGATCCGGCTGCCCACCCATTCCTCGTGGGAGAACAGATCGATATAGATCGGGTCATCCTCGAAGTTGGGCGAGGGCGTCTTGAGGACCACCGGTTGCCTGTTTTCCTCGTCGATGGCCTGATAGATCTGGACCCGTTTGCTGGCGCTGATCTCACGCACGATCCGGTAACCGTCCAATTTCATTCCCGCTTCCAGCAAGGGAGGGAAGGGGAGTTCTGAGAGCTTGAGCAGAACCTCCTGTTCACTGGGAACGGGCAGGTTGATGAAACGGACGATCTGGCAGGTCAGGTTGTCCGGACTGCCTGCCTCCCAGGCCGCCCGGACCAGGGTCTCGGC
>JALVSV010000477.1 GCA_027024125.1 Methylothermaceae bacterium
GGGGATAGGCGGAGACGCGCGGTGGATGATTCGGAAGGGGGCTTGGCCTGTTCTTCGAGCCGCTCTTCATCCATGTCCTGGGATACAGGACTTGTAATCTCTTCCTGACCGGATTCCTCCGGGGTATAGATCGGGTTGTCTTCCAGGTTGGGTAGGATGCCACCTTTGCTCAGTATTTCGTTGTATCGCTTGTAAATGGGTTCTGTCTGATGGAGAACGTGTTTATCAATTGCTTCGATCAGGCTGATTTTGACCGACGTATCGATAGGAATCTGTACTGTAGTCAAGGCTGAACGGTAAGCATTGCATACATGATGTGGCCCACCCGGAAGGGATGCTGAGCGTTCACCGGGTTTGTGGCCTCCATTGATGGTGGCGAGCCGGAGATTCAGAGCAAACAGTAGTTCACTATTGTTGATGCATGCCCCATTGGCAATGGTGTCGAAGGCCAATTCGATCTCGAATGTTTCCTTTTCAACCAGGGAAAGCCTTTTGGGTTTTTGGGTCGAATGTGAATTTTCCTCAGACCGCGAAGATTTACGCTTACCTAAGATGAAGTTTTCGAAACCCGCCATCAATTCGTTATAGAAAAGTTGGACCATTTCATCTTGGTTCTCACTCATTTCCTGGCGAACATCCATGCAGTGCGCCTGCATCACATTGCTTTCGGCCTGATCGGCCAGGTTCAGCAAAATGTCGGGAATCTGGTCCAGGAATTGACGGAACAACTTGGTGAACTCCTCCACCACGTATTCGCGGCAACGATGTGCCAGGTCGACATAGCGGGCTGGAACACCTGCAGAAGAAAAGGACTGATCGGGTGGTTTCACTGATACCGACCTGGATATGATAGTTATGGGGTAGCCGCAATCCTAATGATCATCTCTGTCATCCTAAAACGCGAGAATAAGCACTATTTTTTGCAGGGGTGGCATTATGAGCATCTTGGCAATTTGCAAAGCTACCAATGCCAATAAAGGTGACAGATCCAATCCCCCCATCAAAGGAATTATCCTGCGGCATGGTCTGAGGATTGGTTCGGTGAGTTGGGTCAAGAGAGAAAAAACGGGATTGTATGGATCTGGATTGATCCAGCTCATGATTGCCTGGATAATTATAGCATAGATGAATACGTTAAAAGCCAAATTGACCAATTGCACCAATGCAGAGGCAATAAGCATTCCTATCCCTACCTGTCCTCCACCCTGGAGGACGAAGGCCAGATAATCCGCCAGTATTTGCAGCAGCAACATCAAGACCAGCGATGCCGAATCAAGGCGGCCGAAGGATGGGATGATTCGGCGCAGAATACGAAGTGGCGGATGTGTGATCTTGACCAGAAACTGGGAGATCGGATTGTAAAACTCGGCTTCCACCAGCTGAAACAGGAACCGCAGCATCACGGCCAGGATATAAAGTCCGAAGACAGTATTGATCAGAAATATCGCGGGATTTGCCAGATAACCATTCATTGCTTGTTGTTCCCCAAGTGTTCAGAGAGATCCTTTGATCGCTGATACGCTGCTCGTAATGCGCTCAAAACCAGTTGTTCGAAGCCTTCATGGGAAAAAACCTCGATGGCCTTTTCTGTGGTTCCTCCTGGAGAGGTGACCCGACGACGCAATTCTCCCGGGCCGACATCAGCCTCCAATGCCAGTTTGGCAGCCCCAAATGCAGTTTGTTCCACTAATAGTCGTGCGGTGTCAGAGGGTAGGCCCAGTTCCATCGCTGCAAGTTCCATGGCCTCCATGAGGAGAAAGAAATAGGCGGGACCACTACCCGAAACTGCTGTCACTGCGTCCAAAAGGTCTTCTGCTTCGACCCACACAGCCACACCGACGGCGCGAAGCAGTGATTCGGCCAGATCTTTTTGTTGCAATCCAACGCGGGTATTGGCATGCAGACCGGTGGCACCTGATTGAACCAGTGCTGGAGTATTGGGCATGCAACGGACGATGGCGACATTCCCTCCCAACCACTGCTCCAGGTCTCGTTCCCGTATACCAGCTGCGATCGAAACGATCAGGGGATGGGTGCGTTGCACCACCTCAGCGATCTCATGTGCCAGTCCACGTACCTGTTGAGGTTTGACGGCCAGTACTACCACATCACTGGATTCAACCAGAGCTGCATTGTGGGGTGCTGACCGAATGCCCAGCCTGGTTTGCAAGTCCTCGCACTTGTGCTGGTCGACATCGGTGACCAGGATGTCTTGAGGTGGAAATCCATCGGCTATCAGTCCCCCAATCAGACTGGTGGCCATATTGCCAGCGCCTATAAAGCCACAACGGCACTTCTCCATTTCAATTCTCCAAAGACTGGGAGGATGCCTGTTGGTGGCATCCTCCTTGGTTTATTTCTTCCCTGAGGATTTTGATTTCTTTGCTTTGGGACGGGTTTTACCATAACTTCCGGTTGCAATTTTACCCCGTCGGGTGCGTACATCTCCTTTTCCCATATGGTTCCTCCAGAGTTGATCGAATTAGAAAAAAATCATTTTAACCTGCTTCATCAGGTGAACAAACATTACTGCTGAGGAGCCCGGGGATCCATCATCTATTTTGGACGAGGCAGGTGGTCTGCTTCGAAAAACGCCGTGAATACTTCCCTGTAGGCTCCGCGCCGGCCTCCCTGCCGGCGAGGCTTTCGAATCAGACCACCTGCCCCTTCAATCAATCGTTTACGTATTTAGATGACGTGGTCCTGTGAGGAGCCCGGGGATCCATCATCTATTTTGGACGAGGCAGATGGTCTGTTTCGAAAAACGCCGTGAATACTTTCTTGCTGCGCAATCCTGCTGTGCAAGAAAGTCCTGCCTAACGGTCATGAACCTTTTTATCACCCCGATGCATGAAAAAAAGCTGGGAGCAGGGGGGGTGATTTGAAGGCGTACGAGCCTCCAGGGGGGATTCACGG
>JALVSV010000478.1 GCA_027024125.1 Methylothermaceae bacterium
TCCCGTTTGAGAATGAAAGTGATGGCTTCCCCCCGCCTGCACAGTTCCTGAAAAGTGTTGCTGGCCAGGGCACTGGCTCCGACGATGATATAGTGATTCTTGCGTTGCATCCGTTGGCTTCTCCCGTGAAACAGGTTTTCCAGTCGCTGGTTGATCAAGGGCACGATAATCGCACCGAAAATGGTGGCAGCCGCTATCATTCCAGCGCTGATGAGTGAGACCAGAAACAAGCGTGACTGCGGCGCTTTGGCGATGATGTCACCATAGCCTACCGTGGACAAAGTCTCGATGGTGAAATACAAAGCCTGGTCCAGTGTCTGGATGGGAGGCTGGAACAGATCCCCCAGAATATAACTGCCAAGTACGCCATAACCGGTCAATACCAGCAGACTGGTGAGGGCAAACAGGGTGGCGGTGGCCAGACTGCTGCGGTCGAACCAGGGAAAGGCGGCGAGCAGTGTCACCAGCAGCACAGAATTGTATGGCAATAACCATTCGTGTGTACGCACGGCAGGCTCGAAAAACAGGATGGCGATACCGGCCACCAAAGACAGTACCGTGGTGCTCCAGGCAAGACGGGACCGTAACAGTAGGCCGACAGACATGACCAACATGAAGAGTCCCACCCCTATCTGAGGGAGTCCGGCCAGCCCCACGTTGACCAGGTTCAGCGTCAAGGTGGTGAGTGTTTGGGAATAAAAGTGCAGCCCCAAGGCGTGGATCAGTGGTGGCAACAGGTGAACCGTGCCGAGCAACCCTACCGCCAGCGCCAGTGGAAAATGTGGAAACCATTTGGCTATTTTCATTCGCCCCAGCCAAAGGCGCCAGATCGGGTAAGTAGCAGCTTGAAAGGATTGGGAATGGTGTGGGTTCATTAATGATGGTTTGAAAATTGAGTTTTCCGGGTCGTGACCCTAGGTTAACAAGGGATAGATGATCAGTCATGGGAGACTTGTGAGCAGTCGGAGCAGGCTGTCATCAGGATGGTGGGTTGTCGATGGTATGTCTGGGCAGCTTTGGTTATAGTGTCTGCCCATCGCGCGGGTAATCAGCAGGTATCAACAGGAGGTGTCAATGGCTTGGGGAAAACGTAAAAAAAGGGCGGCGCAGGTCAGTATCGACCGGTTACTCGACACCGATCTCAAGATCGGTCTAACCGAGAGTGAGGCTCGACACCGCCTGGAGGTCTTTGGCCCCAATGAGATTCCAGAAAAGGAACCCTCTTTTTGGTACCGCCTGTTCAAACGTTTCTGGGGACCGATTCCCTGGATGATCGAGATCGCCGCGTTGTTGTCGGCGATGGTTCACAAGTGGGAGGATTTTGGCATCATCGTCACCCTTCTGCTGATCAACGCCTATATCGACTTCCGTCAGGAGTCCAAGGCAATGAGCGCCCTGAAGGTGCTCAAGCAGAAACTTTCCAAGACCGCCCTGGTGTTGCGGGACGGCCGCTGGGAGACCATCGCCGCGCGGGAACTGGTACCCGGGGATGTGGTCAAGGTGAAGATCGGTGACATCATTCCTGCCGATGTCCAGCTCAAGCAGGGGGATTTCCTGCTGCTCGATCTGTCGGCACTGACCGGGGAGTCTTTGCCAGTGGAAAAGAAGGCTGGCGATCTGGCCTACAGCAATGCCATGGTGAAGGCTGGAGAGATGGTCGGGGTAGTGACGGCTACAGGACTCAGCACCTATTTTGGCAAGACCGTGGCCCTGGTGGCCAAAGCTGAACGCGAGGAAACCAGCCATTTTCAGCAGGCGGTGATGAGGATCGCCAATTTTCTGATTGCCATCACCATCGTACTTGCCCTGGTGATTTTGGCGGTGGCTTATCGCCGCCACGATCCGATGATGGAGATCCTGCGCTTCACCCTGGTGCTGGTGGTGGCCTCGATTCCGGTAGCCCTGCCCGCGGTGTTGTCGGTGACCATGGCTGCAGGGGCCATGCGCATGGCGCGCCGCAATGCGGTAGTCAGCCGGCTGGCGGCGATCGAGGAGATGGCCGGCATGGATGTGCTCTGCAGCGACAAGACCGGCACCCTGACCCAGAACCGGATGGAGGTCACCGACCCTGTCACCTACCACGTCTACCGTCTGGAGGACTTGTTCCTCTATGCCTCTATGGCCAGTCGCGAGGAAAACCAGGATCCCCTGGAGGTGCCGATCTTCCGGAAACTGGAGCAACTGGGCCTCAGGAGCCGCTTGTCGGCCTGGAAGCGGGTGGAGTTCATTCCCTTCGATCCGATCCGCAAGCGCACCGAAGCCACGGTCGAGCACAACGGTGACCGTATAAAGGTTGTCAAGGGGGCGCCCCAAGTGATCTTTTCCTTGTGCGAACAGTTCAATCATCACGAGGAGGTACTCGAAGCCGCCCAGGATCAGGTGGATGTCTTTGCCGAAAAGGGTTATCGCACCCTGGCTGTGGCCATCAGCCGAAATGAAGGCGAAAGTTATGAGCTGGTCGGGCTGATTCCATTCTACGATCCGCCGCGGGAGGATTCCGCCCAGACCATCAGCGAGGCGCGCCAGTTGGGAGTCAGCGTCAAGATGGTCACCGGGGACAATCTTGCCATCGCCAGGCAGATCGCCCGGATGCTGGGGATCACGGGTGAGGTCTACGACGTCAAGGAGTTCCATGAGGGGGCGGAGCGGGAACTGATGCTGGTGGCGCAGATCGTCACCGAGACCCTCTATAGCGAACTGAAACCCGACGCCACGCCGCGGGACGTCAAACGGGCCGCCCGTAAGGTGCTGCGGAATCTCGAGGATGCCCTGGTCAAGAGCGAGTCCCAGCGCGAGCTGGTGCGCAAGCACGAATCGGAGATCATCGCCCTGATCGAACGGGCCGGTGGATTCGCTCAGGTGTTTCCCGAGGATAAATATTTCATCGTCGAGGAGCTGCAGAAGGCCAAT
>JALVSV010000479.1:0-690 GCA_027024125.1 Methylothermaceae bacterium
CGACATTTCCCGGCTGCACTGTCAGGCGCTCCAGGACTACCGCCGACAGTTAAAGGGGAAACGTCCCATCGAGTTGGAGAACTGTTACCGGCCCATAGGGGAACTGGAAACGCTGTTACTCAGCCAGGATGCCAATAAAATTTTGTTGCCCTGGACGCTGGAGATCGAAACCGTGAATCTCCCCGGGATCATTGCCCGAGTACAGGCCCAGCGCCCCGAACTGGAAGTCGAGATTCTGATCCCTCCCCATGAACAGACAAACGACTGGGCGAAACGGCTGCCCGGCGCCACCACAAGAACGCTGCCCAAAAGCAAACTAATGAGATGGTTGCATTATCTTCGCTGGAAACCACCTTACGATCTTGTCCTGCAGTCCGATTACCAGCCCATTCCCGCCCTGTCCCGGCTGGGCAGAAAAATACTGTTCGTCAACAACGAATATCTCAGCCTGCGGGACAAGCCCCGCCTGGGAGATATCACCAGGATTCTATGGGAAATCCTGAAAAGTTGAATCCTCCCTCTTCTGACCTCCCAGGACCACGTCATTTAAACACGTAAAGGATTGAAAGAAGAGACAGGTGGTGTGATTCGAAAGCCTCGACGGCAGGGAAGCCGGCGCGGAGCCCACAGGGGCGAGCCAGGACCGACAAATTTGTCGGGAACAAATTTGAACAGCCGACAGGCTGGCCC
>JALVSV010000479.1:700-2892 GCA_027024125.1 Methylothermaceae bacterium
CCACAGGGAAGTGGTTCATAAAGTCCAGTGAACTTTCGCAGCCGGGCGAGCGCCCAAACAGGGAAGTTTGGGCAGGGCTTTCCTGCACAGCAGGACTGGACAGCAAGAAAGTATTTACGGCGTTTTTCGAAGCAGACCACCTGCCTCGTCCAGAATAGATGACAGAGCTCTGTCTTAACTCCGCCACCCGGTTGTTGGGATTCTCCCTGCCTGCACCAACCGACGAAGGCATTACGATCAGGGCGTGCTCAATCTTCCCCGTCCAGCGCCAGCTCATAACGGTCGCTGTACAGGGACAGGTTGGGGTTGTAGGTGGGATCTCCCTGCCGCAGCCATTCCCGCCACCGGTTTTCGAAGGTCACCCGCTCCTGGTCCATAAATTGGCCTGCCCAGGTATCGGTACGGCACTGAAAGACCGCCGAGGGAACATACAGAATCCTCCAACCGGAAGCCACTGCCTTGAGGGCGAAATCCAGCAGCCCATAAGCACCCTGATACCGGGAGCTCAATCCACCCAGGCTCTGCCAGACCTCCCTTCGTATCGCCACACAAAATGGATCGGGCGCGCAAAGATTGCGCACGATGGTGGTAACCGCCATGTAGCCGGCTTCGTCTGCGGAAAAGCCATGATAAGGACGAAGGATTCCGCCTTCCCGCCCCAGGATACCACCGGCATAGAGGTTGCGACTCTCGCCGTCCAGAGTCCTGCCGGTCACCACACCGATATCCTTCAGTGCCAGCCAGCTGACCAGTTCCTGTTCGGTCTCCGAGTCAAGCGGCTCGACGTCTTCACGGCGAATCAGCAGATAGGGCCGATTGGCCCCATTTTCCGGATCCCCCACCACCCGGCTCACATAGCGGTCTCCTGAAAGATCCCGTGGCAACAGGATACGCGTAATCGTATCTTCTCTTGGCCGGGGCAGTCTGACCTGGTAATGCCCACGCCAAAGATCCTGCCTTTCACTGACCTCTCCCCGAATCCCCCTTCTGCGCAAAGCATCCTCCAGCGCCCGCACCCCGGCCTCAAAGGCATAGGTCTTGGTGCTATCGTCAAGGGCCACCGAAGCGCTATGCTGGCGCCAATGATACAACACCTTGGGGATATGGCGGACCCTGGTGGTCCGTTCGATGCAACGGAGGATCAGATCATAATCCTGGGAGCCGTCGCATTCGCTGCGCAATCCTCCCAGCTGCCGGATCAGGCATTTGCGGTAACACATCAAATGGAAGATGTAATTCCCCGACAGCAGCGTCTCTGGGGACCAGTCGGGTTTCATCAGGTGCATATAGCGCAGGTTTGCCGGAGACAGCATGTCGCGGTCAGAATAGACGATATCCAGCTCAGGTTCGGCGCTCAGAGTCTCGGCAAGCGCCTGAATGGCATCCAGGGCCAACCGGTCGTCATGATCCAGGAACACGATGAAATCGCCCCTCGCCTGATCAATTCCCAGATTGGTGGCGGCGGAGATCCCCCGGGGACATGTACCCCCCGTGGTAAACAATCGGATTCTCGGGTCGCGGCACCAGGAGGATGACAGCACTCTCTGGGTTTCCGGCTTTTGCGAGGCATCGTCCACCAGAATCCATTCCCAGTAAGGCGAGGTCTGCATCCTGACCGAAAGGATACATTCCTCGAAAACCCTGGCTGGGGTATTGAACACCGGCGTGACAATGGTGATCGCAGGCCCCGGCGGATTGGCCCTGGCCTTTCGGTGCAGCTGTAACCAACGCTGGCGATCCATCCGGTCATTTTGGTCGATCCATGTCTGATAGTCGGGCCATTCGCTGCGCGCCCAATGTTCCAGCAGTTCTTCATCGGGAACCACCGCAGGATAGAATCGCAGCCAGTGCCACCGGTTTGTTGACAAAAAGCATGGACGAAGCAGGAGAAAGGCCAGATAACGGCCAGCGCGCCGCAGCGTCTGGGAAAAACTCATGAACCGATCCTTTGGATCGTTATCCATCCCGCCTGATGGCTGGAGCCTTTCGCCAACCAGCCCATTGTAAAGAACAGTCTCATGACCTCCATGGCTTTACCACCCTCGGCCAAACGGCAAGGGAGAAGTCACAGTCTTCCAGACTCAAATTGGGATTGTATGCCGGGTCCGCGCTCAAAATTTCCCCCCAGCGCCGCTGCATGTTCTCGATCTCGCGCTGGAAGCGGCGCTGCTTTGCCGGCGTGTCTTCATAGC
>JALVSV010000480.1:0-4387 GCA_027024125.1 Methylothermaceae bacterium
GGGTAAGATCAGTGCCGAAAATCAGGCCAAGATCGAGGAAGTCAGGGTCAAACTAGCCAGCCAACACCGCAGCCTGGCGGACGTCGATCATGAGATCCTGACCCTGGAAATCAAGATCGGCAACATGAAACAGCGCATCGAGATGCGCCGGATACGTGCCCCCATGGACGGAAAAGTGGTCAGGGTACTTGCATTGGGATCCGGGGAGACCGTGAAACAAGGCGACCCGTTGGCAATCATCGCCCCCACAGCCCATCACCAGGCGGTTGAGCTCTATGTCAGCGACTATGACGCCCCTCTGCTCTCTCCCGGAAGGTTGGTGCGGCTTCAGTTTTCCGGCTGGCCAGCCCTGCAGTTCACCGGCTGGCCAGCCATTGCAGTGGGTACCTTTGGTGGCCGAATCGAGGTCATCGATTCTGTGGATGACGGCAAGAACCGCTACCGGGTTCTGGTAGTCCCCGACAAGGAGGCCATCGAAGCGGGGCGAGACGAACCCTGGCCCACCTATCCCTATCTGCGTCCCGGAACCCGGGCTCAAGGATGGATTCTGCTCAACGTGGTATCGCTGGGATTTGAGCTATGGCGCCGTTTCAATGCTTTTCCACCTTTCGTGGACCCCCCCCAGAAACCCATCAAGGCCAAACCCTTGTGATAAAGTTGAGTTACTGGCACCTGTTTTCACTGCTGGCCTGCCTTCCCCTTGGTCTGACAGCCAACCCACTGACGGAAGAAAAATTGATCGCCCAGGTGCGCGATCATCATCCGATCCTCGAACGCGCCCGTATCGAGCTGAAACGGGCGGAGGCCATACGGCTGGAAAAGCAAGGCGCTTTCGACGCCAGAATCCGTGGCGATACCCACTTTCTGCGCTACAACAGCTCTGCCGGCATCGGTCAAGTGCAGAAAGTACTCGAATCCCGTTTCAGTATCGATTTCCTTACCCGTTATGGCATTGAAGTCAGCACCGGATTCAAGCGTGCCGCAGGCGACATAAAGACGCCGGTCAAACCCACCGGAGAAGATGGGGAATATTTTCTCGAACTCACCGTCCCTCTGCTGCGCGGCCTGGGAAAAAATCCCAAGACCGCTGCAGAGAGCCAAGCTTTTCTGGGACAGGACCAAGCAAGACTGAAACTTCGCCAGACCGAGCTGAAACTGCTCCGGGACGCGTTGGAAAGTTACTGGGCCTGGGTAGGTGCAAAACTCAAATGGGAGGTGGAAGAACGCCTATTGACGCTCGCCAAGGTCCGGGTCCAAGCCATAGAACAGAAGATCTCCTCCGGCCTGCTACCGAAAATCAATCTGATCGAGGCCAAACGTGAGGTGCAGCGACGTCTGGGAAGAGTGCTCAAGGCAGAGCGAATATTGCAGAAAACCGCATTCAAACTGGGACTGTTTCTCTGGCAGGACGCTTTACAGCCAGCCCCCCTGCCAGAAGCGGACACAGTGCCTTCTTCCGTACCGGAACCACTGATTTTCGATGAAATTCAGCTCGAGAGGGGAAAACTGTCTGCTCTGGCAGGACGCCCGGAACTCCAGGCCCTGGACTTGGCACAGGAAATAGTTACCATCGATAAGGAGCTGGCCCGTAACCAGCTTCTGCCACGCCTTGATCTGGTTTTGTGGCAAGGTTACCAGACCGGCTCTGACGCCATCGAAGGACCAGTCATCAAGGCAGGTGTCAATATGAGCCTGCCAGTGCTGCAACGCACCGCCAAAGGACGCCTCCACCAGGCCTTATTGGCTTTATCCAATCTGGACATTCAAAAGAAACAACGCATCCAGGCTGTGATGATCGAGGTCTCCGATTGGTTCTCCCAAATCAATGCCACCTATGACCGATACCTGGCCGCCCGTCAAGAGCTGGAATTTGCCCGCAAGCTGGAACAAGGGGAAAAGGACGCTTTCACACTGGGCGACAGCACCTTGTTTCTGGTCAACCGCCGGGAACGTGCGAGCGGCGAGGCCAACCTGAAGCTGATTGATATTCTGGTCGAGTATCATCAGGCCATCGCTGGATTCAAATCCGCCACCTCACAGTTCTAATGAAAACACGTCAGGATGCCATGGAGATGCACCGAAGCTCCGGATCATTTTTCCCCGTGGACCATGGCGGCAAGTCGTTCCGCAATAGCCCGGGTAATGTGGTTGGCAGCTGATGCTTCGTCTTTCTCGACGACAGGCCGCGGATCAAACGGCTGACCGAATTTCACTGAGACAGGCAATGACAGTCTCGGGATTTTCCTGCCTACCGGCCAGGCCTCGAAAGTCCCCTGGATAGAGACTGGAACCACCGGCACCGGATACCGGCTCATCAGCAATCCCAGACCGGGGCGCAATGGCAGCAGATGACCGTCGGGGGAACGCTGGCCTTCAGGGAACACCACCAGGTTGTTGCCATGTTGCAGTGCGGCCAAGGTCAGGGCCAGAGATCTCAAGACCTCCTTCTCCGGATCGATCGGCAGAACTCTGGCGATACGGCTGAAAAATCGGAAAACGGGGTTGCTGAAGGCGATTCCGGTCCAGCCGGCCCAGCAGGTTTTGGCCAGGGTGTCGGCCGGCAGCGCCGCAGCAATGGCAAATGGATCGAGTACGCTCACATGATTGGGCGCGAGTACGAATTGACCGGAAGGGAGGTTCTCCAGTCCAGACACTTTGAAGCGGTAGGCGACACGCATCAGCAACCGGATGACCACGACGAGGAAACGATGGGCGACACGCCAGACACCACGATGTGGATACACACGAGCCAGATCCCTGTCGGACAGCACTTCTTCCGGCCGCTCCCATGAAGCGGTTCGCCCGCTCTTTGGCGCGCTCTGCACGGATTTCAATAAATCGCGCACGGTCTCGATCTCCGCAATGGCGGCCTCGCTGAGCTCGACCCCGGTCAGGCGCTGGATGTCCACGCTAAGCTCAAGCCAGCCAAGGGAATCCAGACCCAGGTCGAGACGCAACGACGTGTCTGGTGCCAGGTGACAGTCCGGATAACGCCGCGCCAACCAATCCCAGACCTGACGGAGCAGTGGATCTTCAAGCAGCTGCCGGTCGGACTCGGCCATACGCTCCAATGGCAGCGGCCCAGCCGTCTCTGACCTGCCTGCCTTGGCTTCCAGATAGTATCCGGGAAGCTCATGGCGTCGCAGTTTTCCCAACCGAGTGCGCGGCAAGGAGTCTCGGGTGACAGCAAAGTCGACGACGCGTTGGTAGCTGGGCAGCTGCAGATTGACCTCCTTCACCGCCTGACGAATGGCAGACTGGATGTCTTCGAGATCCGCCCGGCGGATCTCCCCGGGATCGGGCAGCACCAACCCCACCAGCCGGCCTTCCGATTCCAGCAGGGCGAATTCCTGGATAAAGGGATGGGCGCAGAAGGCCCTTTCCACCTCTTCCGGCTGAATATTCTCTCCCCCCGGGGTCACAATCAGTTCCTTCGCCCGTCCGGTGATGACCAGCCATCCATCATCGAGGCGGCCAAGATCACCGGTACGGAACCAGCCATCGGGGGTGAAGGCTTCGCGGGTCTTTTCGGGCAGGTTGTGATAGCCGGAAAAAACGCCCGGGCCCTTGGCAAGCACTTCGCCCTCGCCTGCTTTTTCTGCATCGATTCTAATCTCCACCCCCGGCAGAGGCCTGCCCACCGATTCCAGCTTGGGTGACGGTGGAAGATTCATGGCCAGCAGAGGCGACGTCTCCGTAAGACCATAGCCAATTGCCAGACGCCAACCCAGGCCTTCCAATCGCCAGGCCAGATCCGGATCGAGGGCGGCACCGCCGCAGGCCAGCAATCGCAAGCCAGGTGCGAGCCTGGTGGGAAGGTTGCCAAACAGGCGCCTGCCGGGATAAACCCCAAAGTGCCTGCGTGCCCAGATCGATGCCTCCAGAAGACGCGCAAACAGGGCCATCGCCAGCCGTCCACGTTCAACGATGCGTGCTTCGATGGCCGCATACAAGGCGTCGTATAGACGGGGCACGCCCACCATCACGGTCGCCTCACCCTCCCGGAGCGCACGCATCACCTGAGGGCCTGTCAGTGCCTGCGGCATGATCAGCGGAACCCCCATAAATAGCGGCAGCAACATGCCTATCACGAAAGGATAGACGTGATGCAATGGTAGTGGCAAAGCCAGCCTGTCCGAGGGTTTCAGCATCTCGGTCGCGGCGATGGTATCGATCTGGTAACCGATGTTGGCGTGGGTCAGAGGCACCCCTTTGGGCCGCCCGGTGGTGCCTGAGGTATAAAACAGAACCGCAACATCCTCCGCATTGACGTCCGGCAAGGGGCCTTGCGTGCCTAGGGAAGCAAAACTTCGAGGATCGTCCTGAGGGACATCCAACAACAGGGTGGGAATGTCTGTATCGGCAAGACGGTCGAGCCGGTCACAGG
>JALVSV010000480.1:4397-8764 GCA_027024125.1 Methylothermaceae bacterium
GATCGGAACCACGGCCATGCCCGCCCGGATCGCAGCCAGGGCGACGACGATCCATTCTGGCCGGTCGGCTGCAAACAGGGCCACCTTTTCCCCCTGCCTGTGTTTCCTGGCCAGTCCCATCGCAAGCGCTGCGACCAGTTCGTACAATTGGTCACAGGCAAGTGCGTTCATCCCGTCCCTGGTCATGGCAAGGATGGCAGGCCTTTGTCCTCTTCGAGCCAGGCCATCGATGGGGGGAATCAGCGTCGTCATGGCTGTCATGCCAAATTTCCTCCAGATTGCATCCCGTGATTCATTTTCTGGTTAATCGCCGTGCAGAACGATCAAACCCATAGGATCCCCGGGTAGACGATCACATGAAAGACAAAATGCCTATGCTCGTAACCCTCCCGGCAGCTGCATACAGGACCAGCGGGATTGTCAGAAAATTTTACAGTGAATCAAATTAGGGTTCTAGAGGGCCGACAACCATTTTCCAGATTCATCAAAACGAGACGTTTTCTAACCACATCAGGGCTCGATATGTAGCAAGGCCTCCTTGGGTGTCACCGCATCCCCCTTGCTGACATAGACCGCCGTCACTTTACCCGCGATGGGGGCCTGGACCTCGGTTTCCATTTTCATGGTTTCGACCACGAGCACCGGATCACCCGCATTCACCGTGTCTCCTTCATGCACCAGTACCTCCACGATGTTTCCAGGCATGGACAACGTGACGTCACCTTCACTGATGGCTTTTGGACGTTTGCTGCTGAGACGCTGCGGAACCGCCCCTTCCGCTCCACCGGCCAGCACCACCTGATCCAGTGTCTCGATGATCACCTCTTCCGGCACCCCGTCCACAGACATATAGAAGTGACGCTCGGCCTCATTTCTGGGACCGCTGCCGGTGACGCGCACGTGATAGGATTCACCGTGCAGATGAATATTGAACTCAGTGGGGGCAGCACGGACGCCATTCTCACTTTCCGCCAGCTCGATAGGTTCAGGTTGTAGCGTTCCGGTGGCTCTTTGCTCCAGGAACTGACGTCCCACGTCTGGAAACAATGCATAGATGAGGACGTCCTCCTCGCACTTCGCCAGCTCACCGATCTCGTGGCGCAAGGCCTCCATTTCGGGCCGCAACAGATCCGCTGGCCGGCATTCGATGATTTCCTCCTTGCCCACCGCCCTCTGCAACAAGGCGGTATTGACCTCCGCCGGAGGACGGCCATACCCCCCCTGAAGGTAACGTTTGACCTCGTTGGTGATGGTCTTGTAGCGTTCCCCGGCCAGAATGTTGATCACCGCCTGGGTACCGACAATTTGCGAGGTGGGGGTCACCAAGGGGGGGAATCCGAGGTCCTCACGTACCCTTGGGATCTCTGCCAGCACTTCGTTCAGGCGGTCCAAGGCACCTTGTTCCTTGAGCTGGTTGTAGAGATTGGAGATCATTCCTCCAGGGACCTGATGGATATGGACCCGGGGATCTGGACCGACGTATACCGGCTCGAAGCGGTGGTATTTTCGTCGAACATCCCAGAAATAGGCAGCGATTTCTTCCAGGACTTTCAGATCATGGTCAGAATCGAGTCCTAAATCCCGCAGGGCCACGACCATGCTTTCCGTAGGAGGATGACTCGGACCGCCAGCGAGCGAAGAGATGGCGGTGTCGATATGATCACAACCATTTTCGACCGCCTTGAGCTGACACATCTCAGCCAGGCCGGAGGTGGCATGACAGTGGAGATGCAGCGGGAGGGAAACGGCTGCTTTGACGGCCCGCACCAGTTCGGCGGTAGCATTGGGAGTCAACAGACCCGCCATGTCCTTGATGGCAATACTGTCACAATCCATGCGGGCCAGCTCCCTGGCCTGCTCGACAAACCCTTCGATCGAGTGCACCGGGCTGACGGTGTAACAGAGCGTCCCCTGGGCATGTTTTCCCACCCGTTTTGTGACCGCGATCGCTGTCTCCAGATTGCGAAGGTCGTTGAGGGCATCGAAGATCCTGAATACGTCAATGCCCCCCGCCGCAGAGCGTTCGACAAAGACCTCGACCACGTCGTCGGCATAGTGCCGGTAGCCCAGCAGATTCTGCCCCCGGAGCAGCATTTGTTTCCGGGTACCGGGCAAAGCCTCACACAACTGGCGCAGCCGCTCCCAGGGATCCTCCTTGAGATAGCGCAGGCAGGCATCGAAGGTGGCACCACCCCAGCATTCCAATGACCAGTAGCCGACCTGGTCCAACTTGGGGCAAATCGGCAACATGTCCTCGGTGCGCATCCGGGTGGCGATCAGGCACTGATGGGCATCGCGCAAAGCCAGTTCGGTGATCTGTACTTTAGCCATGAGATTCTCCTTTACAAGCCGGCGTGGGCAGCGATGGCAGCTGCGAGCACAGCGGCGATATGGGCCTTGTGGCGTTTTTCCGAGTAACGAAGCAGATGGGGATGACTATCGACGAACCCGGTGTCGAAATCGGCCTTGCAGAAACGTTCGGCGCGCAAGATCTGTTGGTAATAGGGTCTGGTGGTCTTGATTCCGCTGATCTCCATGTCGTCCAGGGCACGGTGACTGCGTGAGATGACATCCTCCCATTTGAGGGCCCAGACAATCAACTTGGCGATCATCGAATCGTAAAAAGGGGGAATGTCATAACCGGTATAGATGGCCGTGTCGGTCCGCACTCCGGGACCGCCTGGCGCGTAATAACGGGTGATGCGGCCAAAACTGGGAAGAAAGTCGTTACGTGGATCTTCGGCGTTGATACGAAACTGAATTGCGAATCCACGATACTCGATCTCATCCTGGCTGTAGCGAAGCGGCAGGCCCGAGGCAATCCGGATCTGTTCCTCCACGATGTCGATGCCAGTAATCGCTTCGGTGATGGTGTGTTCCACCTGCACCCTTGTATTCATTTCCATGAAATAGCAGTTGCCGTCCTGATCGAACAGGAATTCGACCGTACCTGCATTTTCATAATTCACCGCTTTGGCGGCCCTGACCGCCAAATCACAGACAGTATTGCGTTGTTCCTCGGTGAGTTGTGGCGAAGGCGCAATCTCGATGAGTTTTTGATTCCTCCGCTGAATCGAGCAGTCTCGTTCGAACAGATGGATGACGTTACCGAACCGATCGGCGAGTATCTGCACCTCGATATGACGTGGATTGACGATGCACTTCTCCAGGAAAACTTCGGCACTACCGAAGGCTTTGGTCGCTTCCGAAACCACCCGTTCGTAATTTTTCCGCAGGTCCTCGGCATCATCACAACGACGGATACCACGGCCTCCGCCTCCGGAAGTTGCCTTGAGCATCACCGGATAACCAATTTCCCCTGCCAGTGCCAGAGCCTCGTCGAGACTTTCAAGGTTGCCCTCGCTACCGGGAACCACAGGTATACCGGCCGCCTGCATCGCGGACCGGGCCTGGGTTTTATCCCCCATACTGCGAATCACTTCGGAACCAGGGCCGATAAAGCGGATACCACGCAGGTGACAGATTTCGGCAAAATGGCTATTTTCCGACAGGAATCCATAACCAGGGTGAATGGCGTCACAGCCGGTCTCCAGAGCCAGGTTGACAAGATGATGGGGGTTTAGATAACCGGCGAGGGGATCCTCACCGAGACTGTGGGCCTCGTCTGCTTTTTTCACGTGCAAGCCATAGCGATCGGCATCGGAATAGACTGCCACCGCCAGAATTCCCATTTCTGCACAGGCACGAATGATACGCACCGCGATTTCCCCACGGTTGGCAATCAATATCTTTTGCAACATCAAGAACGCCTCGCCTGATTCAGAAAGCAACAAGCATTGTAAAGAATATCAATCCGGAAGATTCAAGATATTCGGATTTTCAGCGCTGATATTTCGAATGTATGGAATACACCCTGCAGATTTCCGTTGCCCACACCCCCAACGGGCAGATCGCTACCACGCCCACCCACCAGTTTCGGGAACAAAGACAAAGATCAGGAAGGGATCTCTGGAGACGTTTCATGCCGGATGAATGACAGGGTCCCTGGTATCGGATGTTTGGTTTGCCGGTACCGCATCAGGACCTTCCGCACGTACTGCCGCGTCTCCTTGTAGGGAGGGATTCCCCGATGCCGTAACACAGCCTGCTCCCCAGCATTGTAGGCAGCCACTGCAAGCCTCACGTTGCCACGAAAATTGCGAAGCAGCCAGCGAAGATAGAGCACCCCGCCCATCATGTTCTGAACCGGGCTACGGTGATCGACCGAAAAACGCCTGGCAGTGCCCGGCATCAACTGCATCAGACCATAGGCCCGTGCAGGAGAGACTGCCGTCGGATTGTAATTGGACTCGGTCTTGATGACAGCCATCACCAATTTTGGGTCCACCCCAAGCTCAATGCCAAGC
>JALVSV010000481.1 GCA_027024125.1 Methylothermaceae bacterium
TTCCTGGCCGATAAAAATATAGGCCGGTTGCCCTTCGAGGGTCTTCAAACTCTGACGCGATCCTTGGTCACGATCGGAATATGAACGATAAAGATGAGCTTGCCCCTGGATAGGCTGAGCGGAAGGTACCCGGACGATGACATTCGCCTCGGCATTCAATTCATCCAGGGTCAATTCGCTGCTTTGCAGCACCGTGATCGTCAGCTGTCTCAAACGCCTGTCCAGCTTTTCCACCAGGCTCCGAATCTCTTCGATACGGGCTGGCGATGCCTTGACCAACAGACCTGAGGGCACCTCCATGACCACCTCACCGGGTTCCAGCAACGGTCTGATGAGACTGGCGAGCTCTCCCAGCAGGCGATGATTGACCGCAATGACATCGGCCTCACCCAATGCCGGAGCCGAAACACCACCTGACAAGGACACGGCCATCACAAAACCTGTGATCCATCGTTTGAACCCTTGCATCTCTTCCCCGCTGGTCCCAGTTTGATATGATGAAGCAACACTCAAATCATAGTGGAGAAACGCCATGTTCAGGAAACGAGCCACAACTATTTCCACTTGGCCCGCATGGGGACTCATGGCATTGATGGCCGCCACCCGTTTTCACCATTTCGGTGACTTGCAGACGCTACCCGATGCCTCGCTGGCGGTGTTCTTTCTGGCAGGCCTTTTCGTCACCAATCCCTGGCTGTTTGCCTTTCTGTTGGTCGAAGCCGGTTTGATCGATTATCTGGCTATCAACCTGGGTGGCGTCAGTGGGTGGTGCGTCACCCCCGCCTACCTTTTTTTACTCCCCACCTATGGGGTGATGTGGCTGGGGGGACGTTTCAGCCGGAGATTCAAAACCGGAGAACTCAGAGGCATCAGCGTGGTCCTTACAGTTTCTGCAGGAATGACGCTCCTTGCCTTCCTGATCTCCAATAACAGCTTCTATTTCTTGTCAGGCTACTTCGATCATCTGAGCCTGACCGATTACTTCAATCAGGTCATAGCATACTTGCCGCGTTATCTGACCTCCACCATCACCTATACATCCCTGATCCTGGCAGGAAACTGGCTATGGCGGCAGACCATGATGACACCCCCTGCAACCAGCCATAAATGAACGAAAAATCGGACAGGGACGTCCTGAAGATACCGACTACAATTCAATACAGAGGGGAAATTCTTATTGCACGGGAACAGGCCGTTCCGGACCTGATGGGGAATCAGAATTGCTGAAAGATCGCTTGAATCTGCTACAAACCATCGAAAACAGGAGACGCTCCAGAGCCATTCTCTATGTCACCGGTGACAGGCAGGGATTGGAGACTGAAATCAGCGAAGATGTGTATGATTATTTCGTGGACATCCTCGAACAATTCGGGGAAGTCCATCGTATTTCCCTGATTCTTTATTCTCAGGGTGGCAATCATCTAGCAGCCTGGTCGCTGGTCAACCTGATCCGACAATATTGCAAGCGATTCGAGGTCATCGTGCCCGCCAAGGCCCACGATGCCGGCACGCTCCTTTCCCTGGGGGCGGATTGCATCCTCATGACGAAGCAGGCCACCATCAGCGCCATTGAACCTTACATCGACAACATACCCAGCCCAGGCGAGAATCCACAGGGCCATACCATTCCAATCAACGAGGAAACGATTCATCATTATCTGGATTTCGCCCTGTCCCAAATTGGCGAACACGATCCCCATGCGATCAAGGATCTGATCCTGGACCTGGCCAACAAGATTCATCCACTCGTTCTTGGAGAGGCGTACAGGTCTGCGGCCCAGATTCAGGCCATCGCCGGCAAATTATTGGTGCATGCAGGTATCGACGATAGCAAGATCGACAAAATCGTGTCTTTTCTCTGCTCCGAATCCGGGGGAAATCATTACCGACTCCATCGCAACGAGGCACAGACCCTGGGACTCCCTGTTGAAAAGCCGCATGAATCCTTGTGTACTGAACTCAAAACCCTGTTTAAGGATTTTTCCGACGAACTTAAGCTGAAGCAACCATGGAAACCTGCCTTGGAAGTCAGCACACCAGAACAAACCAGTTTCAGATACAAAACAGGCTTGCTTGAATCCACCACTGGGCTTTCCTGGAACTATCTCATTGAAGGCGATTTCCTCCGCCTGGACAGTAAATTTGAAGCACACAGAACGTTCGAGGGCTGGAAACGAGAAACCCCACCTTGACTGCTTTACCTCAAATGCGAATCAGACAACCATGTCAGAACACTCCATGGACTGCTTCAAGTAGAAATCTGAGGACTGCATATTCAACGCCCATTTGACCATCCATTCCACGGACATTTGACCATCTTTGAAGGGGCTAGACTTTTCCGGACACACTGGTAAAAGAGAACTGACAACAGAGGAGTGTGTCTTGTGAGTGAGAAAAAGAAAGCAAATAAATACACGGCTGAATTCAGAGAATCTGCTGTCAAATTGGCAGTCTAGACGAATCAGCCGATTACCCAGACGGCCCGGGAGTTGGGCATCAACTGCAACACCTTGCATACCTGGATCAGCAAGTACCATCGCAGCGAAAAGGTGGTACAAAAGGTCAGCGATGAGCATCTGTATGACGAGCTCAAACGCATGAAGAAGGAAAACGCTCGATTGAAGGAGGAGCGAGACATCTTAAAAAAGGCGGCAGCGTACTTCGCGAAGGCAGTGGCGTGAAGTACGCATTCATCCGAGACCATCGGGAGCTGTTCCGCATAAGGCGTCTGTGTGAGGTTTTGGGAGTGTCACGCAGTGGCTATTATGAATGGTGCGGACGGCCTGAAAGTCGCCGTCATCAGGAAGACCGTCGGCTGGGAGAGCAGATCAAAGCCAGTCATGAGAAAAGCCGCCAAACCTATGGAACCCGCCGGATTCAAG
>JALVSV010000482.1 GCA_027024125.1 Methylothermaceae bacterium
GAACCCAACCCCCTGGAACGCCAGGCGCTTAACCACTTTGCCACCCATCCAGAGTCCCGGGAATATGTGATCATCGACGACGAAAACAATGCCGTCCGTTATTTCCGTCCGGTGAGATTGGAGCAGCAATGCATGATATGCCATGGAGATCCGGCCACTTCGGTGCAACTGTGGGACCGGAACGACGGCAAGGACATTCTCGGTTATCCGATGGAAAACCAAAAACCCGGCGACCTCCATGGTGCCTTCGAGATCGTCGCCTCCCTGGATCCGGCAGACGCCGCTATCGGTGCCGTGATGCTCAAAACCGGAACCGCGCTTTTCATAGCCATGAGTCTGTTTGGCTGGCTGATGTATCGTTTCATCCAGCGCCTGATCAGCCATCCCCTCAAGGAGATGGCCATCAACCTGGACAAGATTGGCGGCGGTGATCTGACGGTGCAACTGCAGACAGAAGGCGACGACGAAATCGCCAAAATGGCCAAACACATCAACACGTTCGCCACCCGCATCCGGAGCCTGATCGACAATCTTCACGCCACCATCACCCATCTCAATGGCGCGGCCCACAACCTTGCTGAGATTGCCCACGATACTGAAGAGCGTGCAGAACAACAACGCCGGGACACCGAGCAAACCGCAACCACCATTCAAAAAATGGCCTCTTCGATTCAGGAAGTCGCACAAAGCACCACAGCAGCCGCCGAAAAGGCCAGGGAAACCGATGCAGAAGCGAAACAAGGCCGGGAAGTCGTGGCCAACGCCAACCGCCAGATGAGCCATTTGGCGACGGAAATCGACCAGGTCACAGCCGAGCTGCACAAACTCGAAAGTGACAGCAAAAACATTGGCGAGGTCCTTGAAATCATCCGCGATATTGCCGACCAGACCAACCTACTGGCGCTCAATGCAGCCATTGAAGCTGCCCGTGCTGGCGAACAGGGTCGGGGATTCGCTGTCGTTGCCGAAGAGGTCCGCACCTTGGCCAGCCGCACTCAGGAATCCACCTCCCAGATCCACGACACCATCGAAGAATTACGCCAGCGTGCCCGCTCGGCAGTATCCATGATCGAACACAGCCGGGAACAGGCTCATAATGGCGCTCAGGAAACCAAGGCCGCCGATGCTGCCCTGGCCAACATCATCACGATGGTGGAATCTACGGGAGAACTGAATACGCAGGTGGCCACTGCCATCGAACAACAAAGCGTAGTCAGCGAAACCATCAGCCACAACGTGGATGAGATCAATCAAGGCTGCGTCGAGGTCTGCACCAAGATGGAAGAAACCCTGGATGCCACGAAACAATTACGCGCAACCGCTGAAAGCCTCGAGGCTTCGATCAAACAGTTCCGTACCTGAAATATCGGTGAGGTGATCACCGTATCAAAACCGAGCGGACTCAATTCCCTGAAAGATCGAACCCTGGGGGGCTTTTTTTCCAGGGATAGCCTTCGACAGCCATCTGAAACCCCAGCTGATATAGCTTGCCCATATACACAGGGTCGAAACCTTCTTTTGATGATTCTGTAAAGTCGGAAGGAATGTAGGCCAGATTGAAATCCAGTCCATCGCGATGACACAGGGCATAGATCTGATACAGATCGCCAATGCCCTGGGTCCGAATGAGTGAACTGATGGCGCGGTTGGCAATCGGCAGCACACTGCGCGTGACCCCCCGGTAATCCGGTTCGAGAAAGGCATTGCGGAGCACATAGGCCTTGGGCACACCCTTGACCTTCAGCTTTTTCATGATCTTTTTCCAATCCACTGCTGCAGGGTAAATGAACACCTGGGAGCCGGTGCCCCCATCGACGTGCATTTCGTCATACTCCCTGCCACCTACATCCACAGGTATCACCACCGGCGGAAAGGCCACAGGAATGGCAGATGATGCCTGGAGTATGTCATGCACCAGTTCCAACTTGCGTGGATAATCGCTGACAGCGATGGCACCGATGTTCCAGATGACCGGACGCCCGGCATCCAGATTCACCGTACCGATAAACAGACGCCGTCCACGCAGGTGCTCACGGCCGACTTCCTCCAGCACTTCAGCAGTGAAATAGTTTTCGATCAGCCTGCGCAGGGGTTTGGTGTCGGCCATGGCATCGCTGAAGACTGCAGAAAGCAGCCACCTTTCCTCAAGGATATCCTTGGTCCGAATCGTGGTGTATAGACGCTTCAACTCAGGATCGTACTTGGGCCCGAGAAAGGCAAAAGGCGCGGTCAACGCCCCAGTACTGATCCCGGTGACCATGGTAAACTGCGGTCTGGTCCCCGAAGCCGTCCAACCAGAAAGCAGACCGGCCCCAAAGGCACCGTTGGCCCCACCACCTGAGATTGCCAAATAACTGTGGGGTACTCCATATATGCCCGGAAATGCCCTTTGTAATTCTTCATCGCTGAGTTGTTCGAAATTCTTCACTGAGAATTTTGGCCATTCGTTGGCCCAGAACCGGGCCTTTTCGATGCCATCGATACGCGCGTGGTTGGTCATTTCTGGAGGCACTGGATGGCGATCTGGAAGACCGGCACATCCTGTCAGATACAGGGCAAAAACGAAGGTGCAGGAAACGAGCAGTTTCGAAACATATGCATCAGTCACCACTATTGACTCCTTGTTGCACAGTCGTCATGAGCGAATCTCCATAGTAGCAGTACCACACAGCGCCGCATACGTTTGGAAACATCACTGAACTGGTGTTTGCGGCAGCTCAGTAACCGGGCGGTGGCGGGACCGCAATGTAGGTCACCTGACTGCCGGAAAAGCTCCGCTGGAACCAGTCGGTACCACAGCGGTAATACGTCACACCTTGTACGGTGTGAATTGATGGATCACAAGGAAGCGTGGATACATAGACGGTTTCCCGATAGA
>JALVSV010000483.1 GCA_027024125.1 Methylothermaceae bacterium
GGCACGAACAACGCCGGTACGTTGGTCCGCAGCACATCCATGGCGGTGTTGTAACCACACTGGCTGATGGAAGCGATGGCGTTGCAAAGAACCGCATGCAGATCGGGAACCGACCTGACTATTCTGAGATCCGGAAGGCCGTGGCCGAGATTTTCAAGCCCACCTTGTATTGACTCCGGCAAAAAAGGCCCTGTGATCAGGGTCATAGGCACCGCATGGTGTTCCCGGATCCGGGGATAGGCTTCAACGGCGCAGCGAAGCAACTTTTCCCCCACAATGCCTCCCCCTGCAGATACCACCAGGCCGGCGTTTCCCTCTCCGGCCATCGAATCAGAAGGCGATTTCCGCGGCACCACGAAGCCGGTATGGAAAACCGGTGTGCCCAGATTCCTTGCCGGCTTAAACGAGTGCTCGAGACGGACGAATGCCGGGTCGGAATGCACCAGCACCGCATCGAAGTACCGATCCGCCAGCCAGCGGGCACGGTCATCATGCCGTTGTTGATCCCGCCTGTGATTGACCAGGATATCCCGCAGGCTGCATACCACCACCGGGCGGGGCTGGGCGCGACGGGCAGCTTTGAGCAACGGCAGCAATTCGTAGGCAAATTTCTTTCTGCCGAAGGGAAACAGCTCGATCAACAGGACATCCGGAAGCGCGGTGGCGAAGGCTTTTTGCAGCTGATTACGGCGCACCCGCTTGACCATCCCGAGCGGAATACCAGGGGACAGATTCACCAGTCGTCCGGCTTCATCCATCCCCAGGGGCGGCATATCGATGCGTTCGATTTGATCCGGAAAAGGAATTCCCTCCGGTATCCGGCCGCCATTCAGAAACACCACGCGAAAGCGATTGATCAAGGCCTTGGCCAGGGCCAGGGAGCGGATCAGATGCCCCATCCCCAATGAATGCTGGCAATAGAACATCAAACAGGGGGGCTGCTTCATGGCAGGGGCTCGGTCAGCGCACGGAAGGCATAATCCAGATGCCTGCGGGCCTTGTTATCGCCATCGGGATCGAGGCCGGCGGCTGATTTCAATGCCTTGGCAAGGCGTTTGTGGCAACGGTAGGCTTGCAACAGTTTCCCTTCCAGCCTGCCGGCACGGCGTTGATAGGTTTCGAGGAAGGCCTGATTGATGGCATCGACCGGCACGCTTTGGCGATCTTCGAAGTCCATCTCGGCGATGAAGGTGGCGGCATCCATTTCCGGGTCGCCCAGGCAGAAACGGTCGAAATCCACCAGCCCCAGACAGTCACCGCAGTCCAGCCATTGATGGGCATGGGGAGCCCCATGGAGTGGTTTGAGGCGGCTCTGCCCAAGATAAGACGTATGAATGGTCTCCAAGGTGTCCAGCAGGTTCGCCAACCGGGAGGATTGATCCGGCAGTATCCTGACCAGCCTGCGAACGTATTTTGCGGTCCGCTGCAGCTGTGACAGACCGTCGTAACGTAATTTCGGTGTCAGTCCGCTGCCGGGGATGCTGCCGGCTGCAGCACCCATACGCTCGGCCAGGGCGATACCCTGCTTCCCCAGCAATCGATGGATGATGGAACCGCCTGCCACCGGGTGCTGCCACATGACCCGGTTGGCCGGATCCCAGCGGATCGGTTTGGCAACGGTAAAATCAAGCAGATTTGCTTCGGCGCCATACCACAACATCAAGCTTTCCTCATGGATGGCCCTCCCCCGGCCATCGGCGAACACTTTGCCGAAAATTCTCCCCGCCATCGCTGGAGAATGAATACTGAAGGTGCAGCGTTTACCCGGCCGGTAGCGGTGGATAGTCGGGCCATCTTTCTGATACACGGATAATAGTTCCCCCAGTTGCGGCATGACGGGATCGTCGGGGAACCCCCAGACCTGAACCCATCCTGATTCAGGCTCATGCCAATGAATGCCCTTTCCCACCGGCACAGGTGGACGGGTGTGAATGTGGATCAGACATTGATTCGTGCTGCAGTCGGGTTGTTCCAGCAACAGAGTGATCACGGGGTCTTTGAGAGGGTTGAAGCGCCCGAATGTCTCCAGCCAGGGCACTGAAATATCCCATTGGGGATGTGCCTGGGCACAGGCAGCGACGATTCGGCGGCGCCATGCGGCACTGGTCACCCAACTCAGCAGCGCGCGGAAATGCTCGTGGAATGAAGTCTGTCCGGTCATAAGGCGCAAGAATCCAGCTGCAGGGATACGGGAAAGGTCTGGTTTAGACGTCCACGTTCCAGAATCAGGACCACATCGGCTCTTTCCAGCAGGGCGGGCTGGTGGGAAATGGCAAAGATCGTCCTGGCATGACGGATCTGTTCCAGTGCTTCCAGGATCACTGCCTGGGAAGCGTGATCGATATTGGCCAGAGGTTCATCGAGTAGCAGGATCGGGCGGTCAGTCAGCAGTGCGCGGGCCAGCGACAGGCGGGCCAACTGGCCACCGGATAAATTCGCCCCTCCCTCCTTCAGTTCCGTATCCAGACCCATGGGCATGCGTTGAACATGCCCGGCCAGATCGACCATTGCCAGCACCTGCCAAATTCCTGCATCATCAATGGGTCCGTCGTTGAGCCATAGGGCATCGCGAACACTGCCGGCGAACAAATGGTGATGCTGCAGCATCACGCCGAACTGGGCCCGCAAGGAAGCTAGCGTCACCCTTGCATAGGGATGACCATCGATGAGGATTTCGCCGGCGGTGGGAATGAGTTGACGCAGAATCAGGTTCAGCAGGGTGCTCTTGCCGCTGCCGCTGGGTCCGGTGAGTACGGTCAGGCAGCCGGCTTCCAGCTGCAGGTTCACGCAGTCGAGCACCGGGTTTGTGCAACCGGGATAGCTGAAACTGACGTTGCGCAGTTCGATGCTCCCCCGACACCCATCCAGGGGTTGGGCA
>JALVSV010000484.1:0-1172 GCA_027024125.1 Methylothermaceae bacterium
GCCATCTACAACCGGGGCAGCGGGCCTTCATCGGCGTGATCGACGTCCTTGATCCTGAGGTAGAAACGCCGGAAACCGTGCGTGACCGGCTTCTTCAGGCTGCCCGTTTCATACCCCCGGGGCAGCTGGGTACCACCGACGACTGCGGCTTCTCCCCCTTCGAGGACGACACTTCAACCGGGCGCGACACTGCCTTCGCCAAGATCCGTAGCCGGGTGCAGGGTACCCAGCTCGCCAGTGAAGCTTTGGCGGGATAAAGCCTCAGGTATCTCCGCTTTCCTCCAGCTCCTGCTTCATCCGCTGGAAGGTCTCCTGATCGATTTCACCACGAGCATAGCGCCTTTTCAGAATCTCCAAGGGCGTATCCGGTGGCTGCTTGTGTTCTCGCTGGCCCACCAGCCAGCGGACCAGCAGAACGATTCCGGCGATGACCGCCACCCAGAACACTATCATCAACAACCCCATCCCAACCATCATCCCTCCTCCGTACCAGTCACCCATCATGCCCATGATCACCCCCCTCTGGAACCCGTTTCCACATCACGAACCATACCGGAAACACCACCAGCACCACGATCAGGGCCGAGGCAATACCGCCGATCATAGGGGCGGCGATGCGTTTCATAACATCGGCCCCGGTGCCGGTGCTCCACAGGATCGGCACCAGCCCCAGGAATGAGGCCAGGCCGGTCATGAGCATGGGACGCAGGCGCCGCGCGGCGCCTTCGATCACCGCCTCCACCGTGCTTCTGCCCTGTCGGCGGCGCCAGGCCAGATCCAGATAGACCAGCATCAAAAGGCCCATCTCGGCGTCGAGGCCCGCCAGGGCGATCATTCCCACCCACACCGCGACGCTGAGGTGATACTCCAGCAGCCACAGCAGGAACACCGCGCCGGTCAGGGAGAACGGCACCGTGGCCAGGACCAGCAGGGATTCGGTCACAGAACCCCGGTGCAGGTAGAGCATGATGAAGACGATCAGCAGGGTCAGCGGCGCCACGACCATGAGTTTCGCCCGCGCCCTTTCGAAATAGCGGAACTGACCGGCCCAGGCCAGGCGCACCCCGGCCGGCAGCTGCGCCTTGTCCGCCACCACCTGTCTGGCCCGGTCCACGTAGTCGGCGATGCCGATGCCTTCGTCCACGTCCACGAACACGTAACCCACCAGCTGG
>JALVSV010000484.1:1182-2858 GCA_027024125.1 Methylothermaceae bacterium
GCGCCAGGGGCCCCTGGGCGCCGGCGGGGGTGGCCACCAAGGCCTTTTTGAGGGCTTCGGGATCGTCGCGGAAGTCGCGCGCGTAGCGCAGGTTGACGGCATAGCGCTCGCGTCCCTCCACGGTCTCGGTCACCGTCAGGCCGCCGATGGCGGTCTGGATCACGTCCTCCACGTCACCGACGCTGAGGCCGTAACGGGCGATCCGTTCGCGGTCGATGTCGAAGTCGAGAAAGTAACCGCCGCCGAGGCGTTCGGCGAACACGCTGCGGGTGTGGGGGGCGGTGCGGGGGTCGCTTTGCAGCGCCTTTTCGATTTGGATTCCCGCCGCTTCCACGGTAGCCAGATCGTCCCCGAACACCTTGATGCCGAGACTGGAGCGGATGCCGGTGGCGAGCATCTCGGTGCGGGTCTGGATCGGCATCCACCAGACGTTGGGCATGCCGGGATACCGCAGCTGCCGGTCCATCTGGGCGATCAATTTGTCCCAGGTCATGCCTTCGCGCCACTGGTCCCGGGGCTTGAGGGTGACCACGATCTCGGCCATGGACAGGGGCGCGGGATCGGTGGGGCTGGTGGAACGACCCATCTTGCCGAACACCCGCGCCACTTCGGGAAAGGATTTGAGTTCCTTGTCCATGGCGTGGACGATCCGGCCGGCCTCGGTAACCGACATTCCCGGCGGGGCGGTGGGCATGTAGAGGATACTGCCCTCGTTGAGAGGCGGCATGAACTCCGAACCGAGCTGGAACCACAGGGGCACGGTTGCACCCAGCGCCAGCGGCGCCGCTGCCAATACCACCCCCCGCCACTTGAGGGCCCAGCGCAGCACCGGCGTATAGAGGGACTCCAGCAGGCGCGCCAGCCGGCCCCGCTCCGCCGCCACCGGACCCTTGATGAGTCCCGCTGCCAGCGCCGGAGTCAGGGTGACTGCCAGCAGCGCGGCAAACCCCATGGCGTAGGTCTTGGTGTAGGCCAGGGGCTTGAACAGCCGCCCTTCGGTGCCTTCCAGGGTGAACACCGGCAGGAAAGACACGGTGATGATGAGAAGGGAGAAGAAAATGCTCGGCCCCACCTCCTGCATCGCCCCGATCATCACTTGCAGACGGTCGCCCGGCTGTTCGCCCAGGCGCCGGTGGACGTTCTCGACGATGACGATGGCCGCGTCCACCATCGCCCCGATGGCCACCGCGATACCGCCCAGGGACATGATGTTGGCGCTGAGCTGCTGCTGGTTCATGGGAATGAAGGCCAGCAGCACCGCCACCGGCAGGGTGAGGACGACCACCCCGGCAGAACGCAGGCGGCCCAGGAACACCACGATCACCCCGGCTACCACCAGCATTTCCTCCACCAGGGTGGTGCGCAGGGTGGCGATGGCGCGTTCGATCAGGTCGCTGCGGTCGTAGACGGTGACGATCTCCACCCCCTCCGGCAGGGCCTCGGCGGCCTCCGCCAGCCGCGCCTTGACCCGTCCGATCACCTTGAGAGCATCTTCTCCGTAGCGCATCACCACGATGCCGCCTACGGTCTCGCCTTCCCCGTCCAGTTCCGCCAGGCCGCGGCGCTGGGCCGGGCCCAGGGTGATCTCGGCGACGTCCCCCAGGCGGACCGGCATTCCCTCCGGACCCATGGCCACCACGATCTTCTCCAGGTCTTCGATGCCATGCACATAGCCA